>DAINCA010000232.1:0-1738 GCA_036732645.1 Allosphingosinicella sp. | reverse complement strand
CGAAGGACATCCTCGTCGAGATCACCCTGGTGCTGAGGAACGGGGCGATCGAAAACTGGCCGGTCGAACGGCTCGGCTACACCTATCGCCACAGCGAGATCCCGGAAGGCGCGGTGGTCGTGGAGGCGCTGTTTCAAGGCGAACCCGGTGACCCGGCGACAATCGGGGCGGAGATGGACCGGATCGCGGCCGAACGTGAAGCGAGCCAGCCGCTCCGATCCCGGACCGGCGGCTCGACCTTCAAGAATCCGCCCGGGACGAAGGCCTGGATGCTGATAGATTCGGCAGGCTGCCGGGGGCTCCGCATCGGCGATGCCCAGGTTTCCGAGAAGCATTGCAACTTTCTCCTCAATCTCGGCGATGCGACGAGTGCCGAGATCGAGGCGTTGGGCGAGGAAGTTCGGCGGCGGGTATTCGACCAGTCCGGAATCCGGCTCGAATGGGAAATCCAGCGCGTAGGGGTGTCCGGATAATGGAAAAGCTTCATGTCGCGGTCTTGATGGGTGGATGGTCGGCCGAGCGACACGTGTCCCTCGTTACCGGCAAGGGTGTCGCCGAGGCGCTCGAGAGCCGCGGCCACCGGGTGACGATGATCGACATGGATCGGGATATCGCTCAGCGCCTCGCCGAGGTGAAACCCGACGTCGTCTTCAATGCTTTGCACGGAACTCCTGGAGAAGACGGGACCGTTCAGGGCATGATGGACCTGATGGGGCTGAAATATACCCATAGCGGGGTCGCGACCTCGGTCATCGCTATCGACAAGGAGCTGACCAAGAAGGTGCTCGTTCCGCACGGCATTCGCATGCCGGAAGGTCAGATCGTGGCAAGCGAGAGCCTTCATGAGAAGGATCCGATGGCTCGCCCTTATGTGCTCAAGCCGGTCAACGAGGGATCGTCGGTCGGAGTCGCCATCGTCACCGAACAGGGAAATTACGGCAATCCGATCGGACGCGACGTCGAAGGGCCGTGGAAGCAGTTCGACCATTTGCTCGCCGAGCCCTTCGTTCGCGGCCATGAACTCACGGTCGCCGTGCTCGGGGACGAGGCGCTCGCCGTCACCGAACTCAAGCCCACCCAGGGCTTCTACGATTATGACGCCAAATATACGGATGGGCTGACCGAACATGTCTGCCCGGCTCTGATCCCGGAGGAGATCGCCGAAAAGGCGCTGGACATGGCTCTGCGGGCACATCGCCTGCTGGGCTGCCGGGGAGCGTCCCGCTCCGACTTCCGCTGGGACGATGAGCGTGGCGTCGACGGATTGTTCCTTCTGGAAGTGAATACCCAGCCCGGCATGACCCCGTTGAGCCTGGTGCCTGAGCAGGCGCGGATGCGCGGGATCGATTATGCAGAGCTGGTCGAGCGGATCGTGAGGGCAGCGTTATGACGGCAAGGATCGCGCGCGGGGGCGCGTCCAAGGGGCAGGGGCGATCCCGACCGGGGCAAAGAAGCGTCAGCACGCGTCGGCAGAAGCCGCAAAGTATGCTTCAATCGGCGGGCTTCTCGCCCGGCACCGGCAAACGGATTGGCGGCTGGGTGTTCGCGGGGATGGCGGCCGCCGTCGCCATCGCCCTTATTCTGGCGTTTCAACTGCCGGCGATTGCGGGGACGGCCGTCGCCGAGACCATCGGCCAGGCCGGCTTCACCATGAAGCGCGTCGAGATCAAGGGAGCTCAACGGGTCTCCAGGCTCGACATCTACAATGTCGCCTTCGACCAGCCGTCAATGGCGCTTC
>DAINCA010000231.1:0-1742 GCA_036732645.1 Allosphingosinicella sp. | reverse complement strand
TCCGGCTCGAGGAAGCGGCCAAGCGCGACCATCGCAAGATCGGCCAGGAGATGGATCTGTTCCACCTCCAGGCGGAAGCGCACGGATCCGTCTTCTGGCACCCGAAAGGCTATGTCGTCTGGCTTCAGCTCGAGGCCTATATGCGCCGTCGGCTCGACGCCGCAGGATATAGCGAGGTGAAGACCCCGCAGCTGATGGACGCGAAGCAGTGGGAGCAATCGGGCCACTGGGGCAAATATCGCGAGAACATGTTCGTAGTGCCCGACGAAATTCCGTCGACCGACGAGGATTCGCCCATCCTGACCGGTCAGGCCGATCTGATGGCGATGAAGCCGATGAACTGCCCGGCCCACGTGCTCATCTTCCGGCAGGGCATCAAGTCCTATCGCGATTTGCCGATCCGGCTCGCCGAGATGGGCGTCTGTCATCGCAACGAGCCTCATGGCGCGCTCCATGGAATCCTCCGGGTCCGTCAGTTCACCCAGGACGACGCCCATATCTTTTGCCGTGAAGACCAGCTGGTCGAGGAAGTCAGCCAGTTCTGCGACCTGCTCGACGTCGTCTACCGCGACCTGGGCTTTCCCGATTATGCGATCAAGCTGGCGCTTCGGCCGGAGAAACGATTCGGCAGCGACGAGATGTGGGACTGGGCGGAGCAAAGCCTTCGCGATGCCGTCAGGGCGACCGGTCGCGACACCGCCAAATATGGCTGGGAGGAAGTCCCGGGAGAAGGCGCCTTCTACGCGCCCAAGCTGGAATTCCATCTCACCGATGCGATCGGCCGCACCTGGCAGGTCGGAACCTTGCAGACGGACACCGTGCTTCCGGAACGCCTCGACGCGACTTACGTCGCCGAGGACGGCCAGCGGCACCGGCCGGTCATGCTCCATCGCGCCATTCTCGGGTCGTTCGAACGCTTCATCGGCATCCTGATCGAGCATCATGCCGGGCGCTTTCCGTTATGGCTGGCGCCGGTTCAGGCGGTGGTCGCGACGATCGTGTCCGAAGCGGACGAACATGCCCGCAAGGTTACCGAGGCCCTGCAATCGGCCGGGCTTCGCGCGGAGTCGGACCTTCGCAACGAGAAGATCAACTACAAGGTGCGCGAGCACAGTCTCATGAAGGTCCCCTATCTGCTGGTCGTCGGCAAGAGAGAGGCAGAGGAAAACACAGTCGCGATTCGCCCACTCGGCGCCGATGCCCGTCAGGAAGTGCTGAGCCTCGACGCCTTGATCGAACGACTGTCGGCAGAGGCCACCCCGCCGGACCTCAAGTCCTGATCGGACGTTATCCCTGGCGGAGTCGATGAGACTTTCGCGTCACGAACCGCAACAAACTGCATCCTCCTTCGGGCCGGCACCTTTTCTTCGGGCCGGCAATTCACTAGGTGGGTGACCTTTCGGCCTCAGGAGACTTTAACATACGCGCCCCAATGATCCGGCGACCCGCCGCGCCGCCGCTGAGCGGCCCACGCTTCAACGAGTTCATCTCCGTGCCGAAAGTGCGCGTGATCGATGAAAATGGCGAAAATCTCGGTGTATTGCTGACCGCCGAAGCGATCGAGCAGGCTGCCGCCGTCGGCCTCGACCTGGTCGAGGTCTCCCCCAATGCCGATCCGCCCGTCTGCAAGTTCCTCGATGTCGGCAAGTTCAAATACGAGGCACAGAAAAAGGCCAATCTCGCGCGAAAGTCGCAAAAGACGCAGGAGATCAAGGAGATCAAGATGCGTCCGAACATCGACG
>DAINCA010000230.1:0-1938 GCA_036732645.1 Allosphingosinicella sp. | reverse complement strand
TACCGGCCTCGTCGCTTTCTTCTGGGCGCTCCGTTCGGGCCAGTTCGAGGACCTCGATGGAGCTGCCGTCAGGATCCTCCTCGACGACGACGACGACACGAATCGGGTGGAAGATGACAAGGACGTCACCGATGCCAACCCGTAAGAAAGCGAGCCTTTTGCTGGCGGCGACGGCCCTCTTGCTGATGAGCTGGCCCGCTGCTGCGCGCTCGACGAGCCGGGTTATCCTGGTGCCGACTTGCAGCGGTGGCTTTCATCCTCTGGATATTCCGAGCCGTGGCGTTCCGGGCGAGACCGCCGCCGACAAGGCATGCCACTCGGTTTGTCTTCGAGAGCGCGGGCCTGCGGGTCAGCCGGGAAAGCGAGCGAAAACGTGAAGACATGTCCGAACTGCCAGGAACGACTGGATCAGGGTGCGATCGTCTGCACCCATTGCGGCCACCAGTTCGGCCCAATTCCTGCCGCTCCAGCGGACGGATCGGAGCCGACGCCCGACAGCTGGAAAATCGGCTGCGCGATCTTGATCCTCGCCGTCGTTGCACTGATCCTCTGGGCCTTCTCCAGCCGTTACCTCGAAGAGAGCCCTGAGGCCGCCGAAGCCATCAAGGCCGCAGGCAGCGACGATCGTCGCTAGACGCTCAGGGACGCTGAACTTCCTCGGGCCGGCTTTCGACCGCATCCTGAACCGGCTCGCTGCCATATTGAGTGACGACGAGGATGCTCATCACCGTTCCCGCTCCGAACAAGATCAGAGCCGCCAGCAATCGCCCTCGCGGCGGCGGATCGCGGCGTCTTGGGCCGGGAGCGATCTCGTTGCTCGGCCGGTTGAACATGGCGGCAACCGCCCGGGCGTTGATGAGGAGATAATAAGCACTGCCCAGGGTCATCAGGATCGCGAGCGCGAGCAAGGCGGGCAGAAATCCTACGGGCATGATGAAGCTCTCTTCGTGATCGGAAAGTCGGTCCGCCCGAGAAACGAAAGCCATGGCTTTTGGGTCCCGGAGTGGATTCCTCGGCCCGGCGCGGATATGGCCGCAAGAAAGAAGAGGAATTGCGAGTTTGCCAACGAAGGTCGACGACATCCCGGATCTGATCGACCGGATTTGCGAGATTTACGAGGAATCGGTCGGCGGCCTTCGAAGCGCGCTCGCGCATTACCTCAAGACGGGTGACCCGCCGTCGCCGCGAAAGCGCGCCAAGGGCATCTTCGCTTACCCCGAACTTCGGCTCGATTATCCCCATGGTGCGCCGATCCAGTTCCCGCCGCGCGCTTTCGGCCGGCTCAATCAGCCCGGGCGGTACGCGATCAGCATCACCCGACCCCGATTGTTTCGCAAATATCTGACCGAACAGCTCCAATATCTGGTCAGCGATTACGAAGTGGAGCTGTCGGTCGCCCGAAGCCCGAGCGAAATCCCCTTCCCTTATGTCCTCGACGGCTCCGAGGACCTTCGGCTCGACGAGGTCAAGGCGGCCGATCTCGCCCGCTGGTTCCCGACCACCGAGCTCTCCCATATCGGTGACGAGATCGTCGACGGCGTGTGGACCCAGCCGTCCGGCGGCGCCCGCCCCTTGTCGATGTTCGACGGCCCCCGGGTGGACTTCAGTCTCGCCCGATTGCGCCATTATACGGGCACGCCGTCGGAGCACACGCAGCGTTACCTGCTGTTCACCAATTATGTCCGCTACGTCGACGAGTTCGTTCGCTGGGCGGTCGACGAGCTCAACCGCGACGACAGCCCTTACGAGGCGCTGTCGGCGGCGGGCGGCGTGTTCATCACCAAGGGCATGGAAGGCGCCGTCGAGCAGGTGTCTGAAGGCGGCTGGCGCAAGCACCAGATGCCGGCCTACCATTTGATCGCGCCGAATGGCGGCGGCATCACCCTCGTCAATATCGGCGTCGGCCCGTCCAACGCCAAGATGATCTGCGATCATCAC
>DAINCA010000229.1:0-1943 GCA_036732645.1 Allosphingosinicella sp. | reverse complement strand
CGCCAGCTGATCGGGCTCTACGGCGACTCGATGCAGGGCATGGTCCCCCATTATCTCGAAGCTTCGCTCGAGCAGCTTCAACGCAACCAGAGCCAGCTTCGCGAGGCCATGGCCGGCGCGCTCGCTGCCAATCCCTTCGCCGAGATCGCCCGCCGCAACATGGAGATGTTCTCGGCCACCGGACCCGGCGCCGCCGAAAAGCCTGCGGGCAGCGAGGGATCGGCCCCGACCCAGGACAAGAATGAAGACGATAGCAAGGCAGAACTCGCAGCGCTGAAGGCGCAGCTCGCCGACCTCCAGAAGAAGCTCGACAAGCTCGGCTGATATTGCGAGCCGGCGATCTACGGCGACTTCTTGTTACGAAACCCAGATTTTCCGGAACGCCGCTTCGCTCATTCGGGCTTGACGAAGCGAAGGGTCATCCGGTCGCTCTCGCCGATCGCCAGATAGCGGGCACGGTCCTGGTCGCCGAGCCTGAGGGTCGGAGGAAGCGTCCAAACGCCGCTCGGATGATCGGTGGTATCGTTCGGATTGAAATTGATCTCCGATTCCGCGACCAGCCGGAACCCGGCCGCCTCGGCGAGACGTCGGATGGTGGACGTCTTGAGATAACCGCTGCTGCGTTCGCGGCTGGAATCGGCGCTCTCCGGCAGCCGGTGTTCGACGACTCCGAGCGTACCGCCGGGGCGGAGCATCGCGAACATCTGACGAAACGCCTCGTCGGCGAATGGGCTGTCGCCCATCATCCAGTTGTGGACGTTGCGAAACGTGAGGACGACGTCGGCGCTGCCGTCCGGGACCCGCGGCTCGGTGGCGCCATCGCGTCCGACCGGGAACGAGGCCAGCTGGATCGCTCCATAAAGCGCCGGATTCTGGGTCATTCGGGTGCGGACGTTGTTCAGCCCGTTGCCATTGGCCGCGGCATAATAAGTGCCGCCGCCCTGGATGACGTAAGGGGCGAGAATCTCGGTGTACCAGCCGCCGCCAGGCGTGATCTCGACGACGGTATCGTCGGGCTCGACGCCGAAGAAGGACAAGGTTTCGTACGGATGACGATATCGATCGCGAGCGACGTTGGCGGCGGTCCGCGTCGGCGCGGCGATCGCGGCGTTGAGCGCGACCTGGTCGTCGCCGGCCAGCATCGGCGTTCCGGCCTGGGTGGAGGTGCAGGCGGCGCCGGCGCAGGCCAGCATGACGAGGATCAAGGAACGGCTCACGGACTGGCGGATCATCTTCTTCTCCCTACATGGGTCCGGCGCGAAGTCCGAACCTCAAGAGCGGCTTCGTTCGGCCGCCTGGCCGGCTGATGCGGGAAGGGTGAGGATGACGCAAGCTTCCTATTGGACCGCGGCCGGCGTGGCCCTGGCGATCGCCGTTCTGGCGGGGATCGCCGACTGGCGCCGGGTTCACCGCCGGCGGGCGATCGACAATGTCGGGTGGGTGCCCTGGCGCAGTATCCAGGTTACCGCCTTGTTCGCCGCTCTGGCCTTCTTCATCCTCGCGATGAAGGCCTGATCTACGGGACCTGCTCGCGCCGGAATGACCATGCGGCGCCGCGGACCGCCGGTCGCGACCACCCGCATCGCGGGATGCTACAGGCAGGCTTCCAGATAAGGCTGGTCGAAGCCGAACATCTTCGCTTTCTCGAGCGTGTAGGGGCGAAGGCCCATGCTCCGATATTCGCCGATGATCTTGCCCTCGGGAGTCTCGTCCAGATATTCGAACTTGAAGAGCTCCTGGGTGACGATGACGTCGCCTTCCATGCCGATCACCTCGGTGATGTTCGTGCAGCGGCGCGAACCGTCGCGGAGTCGTTTGACCTGGACGATGAGATCGACCGAATCGGCGATCTGCCGGCTGATCGCCTCTTTCGGAACCTTGATGTCCGACATCATCACCATGTTTTCCATACGGGCCAGGCATTCGCGCGGGCTGTTGGAGTG
>DAINCA010000228.1:0-2008 GCA_036732645.1 Allosphingosinicella sp. | reverse complement strand
TGTCGTCCTGGTAGGCGATGTCCATCAGCTGGTTGCGCGATTTGACCACGCCGGGCCGCTGCGCAAGCGCCTCCAGGATCATGAACTCGGTGACCGTGAGAGTCACGTCGCGGCCATCCCAGCGAACTCGGTGCCGGGCCGGATCCATGACCAGCCGGCCGCGGACGATCTCCTCGGCCGATACTTCGTCCTCTTCCTCGATCGGGCGGGCTCGCATCTCGCTGCGCCTAAGCACGGCTCGGATCCGGGCGATCAACAGGCGCTGTGAGAAGGGCTTGGCGATGTAATCGTCCGCGCCCATTGCCAGCCCGAGCGCCTCGTCGAGCTCCTCGTCCTTGGAGGTGAGGAAGATGATCGGAAAATCGGAACGTTCGCGCAGCCGCCTGAGCAGCTCCATTCCGTCCATCCTCGGCATCTTGATGTCGAGCACGGCCAGATCCGGCGGATTGTCGACGAGCGCCTTCAGCGCAGCCTCGCCATCCGAATAGAGCCGGGTGACGAACCCCTCCGACTGAAGCGCCACCGATAAAGAGGTGAGGATATTGCGATCGTCGTCCACCAGCGCGATCGTCGTCGACATCTTGCCCCATCTCCTTCGGAAAGATCGTGTAGCTTCGCCGCCGATGAGGCGCCACCCTTTGACGCGAACCGCCCTCTGGGATATGGGCGCTGGCATCGCAAAGCCCTGTGTTCGGGCGTAACATTCATAGGATAATTGAAGGGGATATCGAGGTGTCAGACCGCGTGCCTGCGTTCAACCTGTCTTACCAGGGCATCGATACGCCCGCCGAGCTTCACTGGAACCTCGGGACGCCGGCGCTGGTCGAGCATGCCGTCTCCAACGGTGAGGGTGTGCTCGCGAAGGATGGACCTCTGGTCGTCAAGACCGGCAAGCACACCGGCCGGTCCGCGAACGACAAGTTCACGGTTCGCGACCCGGAGACAGAAGACACGATCTGGTGGGACAACACCAAGGCGATGTCGCCGGACCATTTCGCTGCGCTCAAGGCGGATTTCCTCGCGGCCCTGGCCGACAAGGAGCAGCTTTATGTCGCCGACCTGTTTGGCGGCTCGCAGCCGGAATATCGGGTTCGGGTGCGAGTGATCAACGAGCTCGCCTGGCACAATCTGTTCATCCGCACCCTGCTGGTCCGGCCGGAAGCGGACGAGCTGGCGAGCTTCGAGCCCGAATTCACGATCATCGACCTGCCGAGCTTCCGCGCCGATCCGGCCCGGCACGGCACCCGTTCCGAAACGGTCATCGCGGTCAATTTGACGGAGCGGATGATCCTGATCGGCGGCACTGCTTATGCCGGCGAGATGAAGAAGTCGGTGTTCGGAATCCTCAACTATCTGCTTCCGGTGCAGGGCGTAATGCCGATGCACTGCTCGGCCAATATCGGGCCGGACGGCGATAGCGCGATCTTCTTCGGTCTTTCGGGGACCGGAAAGACGACCCTGTCAGCTGACGCCAGCCGGACTTTGATCGGCGACGACGAGCATGGCTGGTCGGACACAGCCGTCTTCAATTTCGAGGGCGGGTGCTACGCAAAGATGATCCGGCTCTCGCCCGAAGCCGAGCCCGAGATCCATGCCACGACGCAGCGCTTCGGCACCGTGCTCGAAAACGTCGTTGTCCATCCGGTCACCCGCGAGCTCGATCTCCACGACAACAGCTTGGCGGAGAATACGCGCGGCGCTTATCCGATCCACTTCATTCCCAATTCTTCGGCGGAGAATATGGGACCGGTTCCGAGCAACGTCATCTTCCTCACCGCCGACGCGTTCGGGGTGCTTCCGCCGATTGCCCGGCTGACGCCGGAGCAGGCGATGTACCATTTCCTGTCCGGCTATACCGCCAAGGTCGCCGGAACCGAGATTGGCGTCACCGAGCCGGAAGCCACCTTCTCGACCTGCTTCGGCGCGCCTTTCATGCCGCGTCACCCGTCGGTCTACGGCAATCTGCTCAAGGAGCGGATCGCCAAGGGCGGGGTCGATTGCTGGCTGG
>DAINCA010000227.1:0-2061 GCA_036732645.1 Allosphingosinicella sp. | reverse complement strand
TTAGCCGGACGCCCCGCTTCGCCAGCGCGAGCGTCCGGCGAAGAGGCATTGGGAAGCCGCCGCATCATTTGCGGCTCAAGCCTGAAAGCAACATCCCGGATGCCAGGCGAAATTCGTCTCTGGCCGTTCCCGATCGTGGAGCGCCGATTGCTGAAAGGAAATGACATGTCGACGGTCTACGACCGCGCCCGCCCGAGGTCCGGGACGATCGTGCGCGTGGAACAGTTGCTCGCCCGCTACCCCAATCTGAGCGAGCAGGAGCTCGCCGAGCTGATCAATCTCTATCCCTATCTTAACATGGTCGCCCGCGGTCTGATCGCCGCGGACGAACGGCTCGGTGACAATCTCGAGACCTTCTATCGCGACCATGGCGAGAAACTCGACGGGTTCGTGCTTGGGCGTACGCCGCTCGTCGCCTTCGTGGCGCTCGGCATGATCTTCGTCCTGTGGCTCATTCTGAGCTGAGTGAGAGCGATCCGCCGAAGCATCTCTGGCCCATTTTCGATCAACCTGAAGGCTGCCGTCAGCGGCAGCGGAAAGAGGAACATATGTCTGCCAACCTGAGCGAACGCGCGCGCATCGTCGTGTCGGAGAGCTTGCCCCTGATGAAACAGCACCACGTCGAGCTCGAGGAAGCGATCGCAAGCTATATCGAGAAAACGGGACCCGACGTTTCGCTCACCGATCCTGCCAGGTCAGCAAGCACAACGATCATGGACATGCTGCTTGGTCTCGCCGCCGACCCCAGTCCCGGCAGGACTGCTGAGGCGATCGCCGAGACGGCTCGCGATCACGCCCGGCTCGGGCTGAACGGCGAGCATTATTCGAGCTTCGGCGATGCACTCAAGCCGGCGATGCGGGACGTGCTCGGAACGAAGGCGACTTCGCCGGTGCTCGCCGCCTGGACCGACGCTTACTGGACGATCGTCTGGAAGCTCTTCCAGCAGGAAAGAAAGCTCGCCGCCTGAGCTTACGAACCCTCGCTGCGGCCTAATCCGCCATCGCTGGGATCAGGACCAAGGCGACGAAGTAGAAGGCACCGAGAAACATCAGGAGCGCGAGCGATTGCGTGAGGCAGCCGCTGGGCACGGGAGCTCCGGCTTTATGTTCCGATACACTCGCCTCTTTCTCGGCCAGATGATGTTCGTCGCTCACGACGCCGCCTCGTGAGTGTCCGCCAGGTAATGCGACGCCCAGGCGCAGACGATCTTCGCGACATAATCGGCGTCACGCGCGGCCGTGAGCAGATGGTCGGCGCCGTCGAGGCAGACGAAGCTCTTTGGATGCATCGCCGCGCCGAAGATCCGGGTCGCATTGTCGATCCCGACCGTCTCGTCGCGCGGCGAGTGAAGGACGAGGAGCGGGCGGCCGAGTTCGGCAATCCGCGCCTTCTGGTCCTGTGCCTCCAAGTCTTCGACGAACGCGCGGCCGATCGTGAACGGGCGGCCGCCGATGCGCACCTCGGCTTGGCCATTGGCCATGACGTCCTCCAGCCCAGCCGACAGCAAGTGAACCACATGATCGACGTCCATCGGCGCCGCGATCGTGGCGACTGCGAGGATCTCCGGGATATCGGCCGCAGCGGCGAGCACGGCCGCACCGCCGAGGCTGTGGCCGACCAGGACCGAGGCCGGGCGGCCGGCGTCCCGGAGCGCCGAGGCGGCCGAGCGAAGATCGGCGACGCTGCCGCTGAAGCCACTTTCGGACAAGGCGCCGTCGCTCTCACCCAGACCGGTGAAATCGAAGCGAAGGACGCCGAAACCCAGCGTCGTGAAGGCCCGGGCGATCCGGACCGCGGCGATCGAATTCTTGCCGCAGGTGAAGCAGTGAGCGAAGAGAATATAAGCCGAAACCGGCCCTTCCGGCAGATCGAGGCGGCCGGCCAGTTTCTGTCCTTTTTCACCGGCGAAGTCGAATGCGACGCTTCGCATCGGCGCCTGGCGATCGGTGCGCTCTTGTTCGCGCGCCTTAGTCCGTGGGCCACCATCCGGCGGCGGTTCAAGGTTCGCCATGTTTCTCCCTACCACATCGGCCGGGGGACGCGAGACCGTTCGCCCGACG
>DAINCA010000226.1:0-2173 GCA_036732645.1 Allosphingosinicella sp. | reverse complement strand
CCGCTCGGCTGGCCGGCGCCGCCCGCACCCGGGTCGCCGAGCAGCTCGACCTCATCGCCCGCGACCGGTTCGATTTCTGCTGGATCGTCGATTTCCCGATGTACGAATATGACGAGGAGACGAAGAAGGTCGATTTCAGCCACAATCCCTTTTCGATGCCGCAGGGAGGGCTCGAGGCGCTGGAGTCGAAGGACCCGCTCGAGATCCTCGCTTTCCAGTATGACATCGTCTGCAACGGGGTCGAACTGTCGTCGGGGGCGATCCGCAACCATCGCCCGGACATCATGTACAAGGCGTTCGAGATTGCCGGCTACAGCCAGCAGGACGTCGACACGAACTTCTCCGGAATGATCAACGCCTTCAAGTTCGGAGCCCCTCCGCATGGCGGATCCGCGCCGGGCATCGACCGGATCGTCATGCTTCTGGCCGACGAACCGAACCTGCGAGAGGTGGTGCTGTTCCCGATGAACCAGCGCGCCGAGGACCTGATGATGGGAGCCCCCGGAGAGGTGACCGCCAAGCAGCTTCGGGAACTCCACATTCGCCTGGTGCCCCCTTCCGGGACAGCGCCGAAGGATCCCGCTCGCGCCGTGGCGCCCGAATAAGTCCGCTGCTACAGCGTGCCGATGGCGATCGACCTTCGGCAATATGAAATCGGCGCGCCGTTCGAGGGCGAATACAAGAAGACGCTCGCCGATCTGCAGGAGCGGGTGTCGCGCCTATTCGTGAGCAATTACGTTCACCGGCGGACG
The DNA here is from genome assembly GCA_036732645.1 of Allosphingosinicella sp. GTDB lineage: Bacteria > Pseudomonadota > Alphaproteobacteria > Sphingomonadales > Sphingomonadaceae > Allosphingosinicella. Next base: position 1,421 of record DAINCA010000226.1, on the reverse strand, counting down.
GCGGTCATCGTCGTCGAGGGCTGGGATGCAGCCGGGAAGGGCGGAGCGATCCAGCGCCTGACCGCCGAATGCGATCCGCGAGGTTTCAAGGTCTGGCCGATTTCAGCCCCGACCGAAGACGAGAAATCGCGTCATTATCTCTGGCGTTTCTGGCGACGGCTGCCAACAGCCGGCGAAGTCGCGATCTTCGACCGCAGCTGGTACGGCCGAGTCCTCGTCGAGCGGGTCGAAAGCCTCGCCACGGAGGCGCAGTGGCGGCGCGCTTTTGACGAGATCAACGAATTCGAGGCCCAACTGGCGGCTGACGGAACGGCGATCATCAAGCTGTTCTTCCACGTCACCGAAGGCGAACAATCGGCTCGGCTGCTGGCGCGGCTGGATCACCCCTGGAAGCGGTGGAAAGTGACTAAGGAGGACATTCGCAACCGCGGTCGCCGGGCAGACTATGCCAAAGCGATCAAGGACATGTTCGACCATACCGATACGCGCTGGGCGCCGTGGACGGCGATCGATGGCAATGACAAGAAGGCGGCCCGGATTGCCACCCTGAACGCGGTCGTCGACGCGCTCGAACGAAGCCTGCCCGTCGATCCACCGGCGGTCCCGCCGGAAATCGAACATTTTGCCCGTATCCTGCGGGACGAGAAGGCGCGCTGAAGATCAATCCCGCGCCGGATAATGGATCGAGACGATCTCATATTCGCGTTCGCCGGCCGGCAAAGCGACGCGGCGCAGATCGCCCACCGCCGCACCGCGAATGGCGCGAGCGATCGGCGACTGCCAGCTGATCTTTCCCTCCGATGCGTCGGCTTCATCCTCGCCGACGAGCGTCAGGACACGCTCGACATCTTCTTCATCGACCACAGTGACGGTGGCGCCGAACCATATCCGTGCCCGGTCCGGCTGGGCCGCCGGGTCGGTCACCTTGGCATCCTTCATTCGGCGCGCGAGGAAGTTGATCCGCCGGTCGACTTCGCGCAATCGGCGCCGGCCATATTGATAATCCGCATTTTCGGAGCGATCGCCATTGGCGGCCGCCCAGGAAATCGTCTCGAGCAGCTTCGGACGCTCGGCTCCGAAGAGATGCTCATATTCCTCGCGAAGCCGTCGGTAGCCGGCCGGAGTGATGTAGTTGGGGCGATCGCTCATCCGACGCTTATGCCAGCAGCAGGACGCTGGATCACGCCTCTCGTTGACCCCCTGGTGCGGATCAGCCGACCAAGATAGCCCGCCGGAGCGATCAACTCGGCTGACTGTCACCCAGATAATAAGACAGCCGATTGCGCGGTGGGCTGGCACCCCGATTGGGATTGAGCAGATCGTAGACGACCGCATTCTCCAGGACGCGCTGGACGTAATTGCGCGTTTCGAAAAAGGGGATCTCCTCGATCCAGTCGACCATGTTGACCGCCGAGGTCCTG
>DAINCA010000225.1:0-2222 GCA_036732645.1 Allosphingosinicella sp. | reverse complement strand
GCGGCGAACGCCGAAAAGGCCTGCGGCGTGACGAACTCCTCGACCTTCGCGTGGCGAGGCGTCGGCTGGAGATACTGCCCCATGGTAAGGAAATCGACGTCCGCGGAGCGCATGTCGTCCATCACCTGGTGGACCTCCAGCCTCTGTTCCCCAAGCCCCACCATGACGCCTGATTTGGTGAAGATCGACGGATCGTGGCGCTTGACGCTCTCGAGCAGGCGAAGCGAGGCGTAATAACGCGCGCCCGGCCGGATCGTCGGATAAAGTCTCGGCACGGTCTCGAGATTATGATTGTAGACGTCGGGGCGGGCCTCGATGATCTTCTCGACTGCCGCTTCGGACTTGTTGCGGAAGTCCGGGGTGAGGATCTCGATCGTCGTGGCCGGCGCGTTTCGGCGCATCGCTTCGATCACCCGAACGAACTGATTCGCCCCGCCGTCGGGCAGATCATCCCGATCGACCGAGGTGATGACGATATGCTCTAGGCCAAGCTCGGCCGCTGCCACAGCGACATGTTCCGGCTCGAGCGGATCCACGGGGCGCGGCATACCCGTCTTCACGTTGCAGAAGGCGCAGGCCCGGGTGCAGGTATCGCCCAGGATCATGACCGTCGCGTGCTTCTTGGTCCAGCACTCGCCGATATTCGGGCACGCAGCCTCTTCGCACACCGTTGCGAGATTGAGCCGCCGCATCAATTTCTTGGTCTCGTTGAAACCGGCGCTGATCGGCGCCTTCACCCGAATCCAGTCCGGCTTTCGCTGCTTTGGCGTGACGAGAGGGGCGATCGCTTCGCTCATGCGGCGCAGATAGCGATGAAGGCGTTGACTTGCCACCCCTTCCCGCCCCGCTTAACGGCCTCTCATGAGCTATTTCGACACCCTCATGAGCGGCTATCAAAGGTTTCGCAGTCAAGAATGGCGCGCGGAGCGGGATCGCTGGGCCGAGCTGGCAGAAGGCCAGAGCCCGAAGGTGATGGTGATCGCCTGCTCCGACAGCCGGGTGGATCCGGCACAGATCTTCGACGCCAACCCCGGCGAGATGTTCGTCGTTCGAAACGTGGCGGCCCTCGTGCCACCGTTCGAGCCGGACGAAAATCACCACGGCGTATCGGCCGCCCTTGAGTTCGCGGTAACCCAGCTCGAGGTCGAGGAGCTGGTCGTCATGGGCCATGGCTTTTGCGGGGGCTGCGCCGCGGCGTTGACCGGGCAGTTCGACGGTGCCGATTTCGGTGCCGGTCATTTCATCGCCAACTGGATCAACATGCTCGGCGACGCCCGCGACGTGATCCGCGCTCGGCACTCCGAGCTCAACCGTCAGGCTTTCCTGGAAATGGAACTTGAGGGGGTAAAGGTGTCGCTTCGCAATCTGCGGACCTTTCCCTGGCTCAAAGACCGGGAAGACTCAGGCCGTCTCAGTCTCCACGGCGCCTATTTCGCTATCTCCGATGGAATCCTTCATGTCTGCGACGAAGCCAGCGGTAAATTCTCGCCGGTGGGAGCGTCCTAGCCGATATCCCTTCTGCTTCACTCGCCGCTCGGAAAATCAAGGGAGGCGGCGGGCCGAAATGATCCGGATCCGCGGCGACAGCATCTGCCCGCGCATCGAGCCTTCACCTTCTGTCGCGGACGTCGGCGCAGAGTGGATCCGCCTCACGGTATCCATTCCCTCTAATACCCGTCCGAACACCGCGTAGCCGTCGGGGTCGACGCCGCCGGCGTCGAGATAGTTCATGTTACCGATCATGATCGTGATGTCGGCGGTCGCTGTCCCGGGCGCATCGCGGGCGATGGAGACGGCTCCTTCCACATGGCTGAGTCCGGTCCGATTGGTCGGTTCGTGCGCGATCGGCGGAAGCCGGCGCGAATGTTCGACGCCGGCCTGGACGAGGCCGCGATCCGGACCGCCGGGCATGGCGCGATAGAAACTGGCGCCGTCGTAGAGCCGGCGTTCGACATAATCGAGGAAATTGGCTGAGGTGATCGGCGCTCTTTGCCGGTCGACCTCTATGAGGATATTCCCGATATCGGTTTCGATCAGCACGCGAGGGAGCGGCGGCTGCGCGTTCAGCGGACCGGCAACGCACAGGAACAGGAGGAGCAGGACGATTCGAAGCGCCATGATCCTATTTCGCGGTTGAAACCACGCCATGCAATGTGCTCGTTGCTGAAACGAAGCATCGGGGGAGCTTGAGGGAATGGAAACCGGCGCCATAGTTTCGCTGA
>DAINCA010000224.1:0-2275 GCA_036732645.1 Allosphingosinicella sp. | reverse complement strand
GACGGTTTCGCGCCCGGCGGGATGAGCCTGCACAACCTCATGGCCGGACATGGTCCGGACCTTGCGAGCTGGAAGGGCGCAAGCGACGCCGAGCTGAAGCCGCACAAGATCGAGGGGACGATGGCGTTCATGGTCGAAACCTGCTGGCCCTATCGGCCGAGCCCGTTCGCCTTGGAACATGCGCAGCCGGATTATGATTCCGCCTGGGAGGGTTTCCCAAAGGCTCGCCTTCGCTGACCGTCGCCTCTCCAGAAGGAAGTCTAGTCAGACCATCGCTGTCACAATCGACACGAAAGACACCTTCCTGCAACCAAGATCCGCGTGATCTCCGCGTTTCGCCGCCGTAAGGAGCGCGAACAAACGGCGCCAATTCAGGCGCCGTGGAGAGCGAAAATGAACTGGCGCGAGAAACTGAAGAATCCGACGGCTTTGGCCCTTCAGGGCTTCATCGCCGGCGCCTTCCTCTTCTTCACCGTTCACCCGCTCGCGCCAAGCCAGCCTGAATCGCCGCCGCAGACCGGGACGATGGAGATCAGCGTCCCCGCCTGATCAGCGTTACCACTCCCCTTCCCCGCCAAAGCGAATCAGCCCCCCAGACTGGTTCGGTGGGGACAGGGTGCGTCTGAGGCGGTCGGCGCCGCCTCAGACGCTGCCGTCGGTCATCGAGGCGAAGATCAGCCGCCCTGAAGCTGGTGGCGCCGCATCGCATGGCGCAGTTGATCGTAGCTGAGCGAGAGAGCGGCGGCCGCGGCGCGCTGATTCCACCGGCATTTCTCCAGGGCCGCGGCGAGGATCGCTTTCTCATATTCGGCGACCGCGAGACGCAGATCGGCACATTCGTCGGGCGCGTAAAGTGTCGGCTTGCCGGAGAAGGCGCCGCCCTCGTCCGATGCTGGCGCTGGGATTTCCTCGCTAGATTGCGCCGGCGTCGGACGAGCCGAGCTGGCGGGCCGCCACGGGCTTTCGAACGGGTCGAACTGGATGTCCTGGATCGGCCCTTCCTGGCCTTCCCAGCGATAGACGGCACGCTCGACGACGTTTCGCAGCTCGCGCACATTGCCTGGCCAGCTATGCGCCTGGAGCTGAGCCATCGCCCCTTCGCTGAAGCCCGGCCATTCGTCCCAACCCAGAAGCAGGCCCATGCGCCGGCCGAAGAAATCGGTGAGGACCGGAATGTCGCTCTGACGATATCGGAGCGGCGGAAGGGTGACGACCTCGAAGCTCAGCCGATCGAGCAAGTCGGCGCGAAACCGGCCTTCGTCCACGAGCCGCGGCAGATGTTCGTTGGTGGCGGCGACGATCCGGACGTCGACCTGCAACGGCCTGGACGCGCCGATCCGGGTGACCTCGCCATATTCGATCGCGCGAAGAAGCCGGTCCTGGGCCGGGCTCGAGAGGGTCGCCAGTTCGTCGAGGAACAAGGTGCCGCCATTCGCCTCCTCGAACCGGCCTGGCCGAGCCTTGGTCGCACCGGTGAACGCTCCGGCTTCGTGTCCGAACAACTCGGCTTCGATCAGCGTCTCGGGCAAGGCCGCGCAATTCATGATGATCAAGGGGCCGTCCCAGCGGGAGGACAGATGGTGAAGCCGCTCGGCGATCAGTTCCTTGCCCGTCCCACGCTCGCCGATCACGAGCACCGGGCGATCGAGCGGCGCGGCGCGGCTTGCGCGTTCCACCGCGTCGAGAAATGACGACGATTGGCCGACGAGATGCGTGTTGCGCTCCATTGCCAATCATTGGTGCATTTTCCCACCTGTTGGCAAGAGGATTTCGCTGCCTGGCCTAGGAAAAGCGCCATTTTTCTCGATTTTCCGCCGTTTCGAAAAACTGGCATGGCAAATGCTTAAATCTAAGGGTCATCGCCGAACGGTCGGCGGGACGAACGAAAAGACCAGGTTCAGGGAGACCGGAAATGTTCAATTTCGACAACATCGTTCGAGTCGCCACGGCTTCGGTCGGCGCGCTCGTCCTTTCCACCCTCACCGTCGTCGCCGTGGCCGCCCCGGCCGAGACGGCGCAGGCCCCGACGGCGATCTATGCCTCGATCCATTCGGACGTGGCGAATGGTTGAAGGGATGCCGGTGCGGATCAAGGTTGATAAGGAGGCGCTCATCCGGATGGGCGCCCCCGAGTCTCGCCGGAGTCGGCCGGAACAGCCCTATTTCGTAGCTAAGGAGTTCTTCCCCATGGGTATCTTTTCGCGGACGCGCGATATCATTGCCGCCAACGTTACCGACCTCCTCGACAAGGCCGAGGATCCGGCCAAGATGATCCG
>DAINCA010000223.1:0-2339 GCA_036732645.1 Allosphingosinicella sp. | reverse complement strand
TTGTCGTTGAAACCCGCAATCTGCTCGTAGCGGCAGATTCCGAGCTCGTTGAGCCGGGACGCGAATTTCTGGCCTACCCCCTTCAGCCGGGTGAGGTCGTCGGGATTGGCGAGAGCCCCGGGCAGTTGCTCACGCGCATTGGTGCTGAGCACGTCGCCGGCGACATCGGTCGTCGCGGTCGCGATCTCGTCGGCAAGGCTGTTTCCCTGCGGTCCGTCTCCGATCCGCTTCTTCATGTAGGGACGTTCCTGACTGGCGACATAAGGTTCGCCGCGCGGTTCGATACGTTCCGGTCCCCGCCGTGGGCGCATCACCAGGAAGGCGAGGATCAGGACCGCGAGCACGGCAACGATGATCAGGATCACATTCAAGTCGAAGGTCATGACGCGCTTTCATCCCTTTCTTCTCGGTCGGGCGTCGAAGCGCCGCGGCCGCGGAACACCCACCAGCCGGTGGCGATGCCGATCAGCAAGGCCACGATCAAGGTGACCAGGTTATATTCGATCAGGGCCATCATCTTCGGCCGCCTCTCACAGGAAACCCTCTTTTTTCGCGCGCCCAAACAGAAGCCGGCCAATGCCGAGGCCGATCAGCCAGGCGGCGGCGGTGAGCAACAGGGTTTCGGCGAGCAAAGGCATGTTCAATCAGACTCCGGTGGGTTCGCCCATTCGATTCCGGCTATTCCGGGGATCGCCTTTATCCGGTCGTTGATCCCGGGGAAGAGTCCCTGGCCCTCGCGCTGGAAATCATTGGCGGGACCCGAAAGCACGGCGACACGCCGAAGCGGCGCCCTTTTCATCCGCGCCTGGACCTGGGGCATCTCCGCTTCGAGAAGCGCCGTCGCCGCTTTGGCCTCCAGCGAGGCGATGAAGGCTTCGCCGCGACCGAGCGGCCCGTGGCTGATCCAGCCGGCGGTCAAGGCCGCGACCAATCCGATCAGCATCTTCAATCTGCTCGACATACGTCTCAGCCCCTACAGGATCGGCCGTTTTCCGTCAGCCCGCCATCCGTTTTATTTCGCGCCAGCCGATGTCGCGCCGGCAGAACCCGCCTGGAAAGTCGATCCTGTCGACCGCCTGATAAGCTGTGGCCTGGGCTTCGGGCACGGTCGCCGCGCGCGCCGTCACATTGAGGACGCGGCCGCCGCTGGCAATGAGCCTGCCGTCGGCCAAAGCTGTCCCGGCGTGGAAGATCCTCGCTCCGGTCGAAGCCGCTTCATCGAGGCCCGCGAGCGCGCCTCCGCTTTTCGGCGCGGCGGGATAACCCTTTGCCGCCATGACGACGGTCAGCGAGGCATCGTCGGAGAATACAGGCGGCGAAATGTCCTTCAGCGTTCCACGCGCGGTGGCGAGCATCAGCTCGAGCAGATCGCTTTCCAGCCGCATCATCAGCACCTGACATTCGGGATCACCGAACCGGACATTATATTCCACCAGCTTGGGGCCATCGGCGGTCAACATCAGTCCCGCATAGAGGATCCCGGAATAAGGGGTCCCCGCCGTCGCCAGCGCGTGGACGGTCGGCGCGAGGATTTCCTGCATCGCTCTCTGCTCGAGCTCAGGCGTAAAGATGGAGGCGGGGCTGTAGGCGCCCATGCCGCCGGTGTTCGGCCCTGTTTCGCCGTCGCTTACCCTCTTGTGATCCTGGGCGGAGCCGAACGGCAATATCGTCTCGCCATCGACCAAAGCGAAAAAGCTCACTTCCTCGCCTTCCATAAATTCCTCGATCACCACGGCCTCGCCGGCGCCGCCGAACCCGCCATCGAACATCGAGGCCAAAGCGGCCTCGGCCTCCTTTGCCGTCGCGGCGATGATCACGCCTTTGCCGGCGGCGAGACCATCGGCCTTGATCACGACCGGAAGGGAGAAGTCTTCGAGTGCCGCTTCGGCCGCGAGCCGGTCGCTGGCGCGGGCAAAACGGGCGGTCGGTATCCCGGCTTTTGCGCACAAGTCCTTGGTGAAGCCCTTCGAACCTTCGAGTTGCGCCGGCAGCCGGTTGGGTCCGAACACGAGGATCCCCATCGCCCGAAGATTGTCCGCCAGTCCGTCGACGAGGGGCGCTTCCGGTCCGATCACGACCAGACCGATCGAATGACGACGGCAGAAATCGATCACCGACCGGTGATCGCCGGCCTCGATCGCCACCAGCTCCGCCTCCTGGGATATTCCAGGATTGCCCGGCGCCGCGTAGAGCCGGCCGATCATCGGCGATTGCGCGAGCTTCCACGCCAGCGCATGCTCGCGTCCGCCCGAACCGATGAGCAAGACATTCATGGACGATATTCCTCCGGCCGATGCCGGGCTGTTAGCAACCCAGACGCCGGGCGACAACGCACCGGC
>DAINCA010000222.1:0-2373 GCA_036732645.1 Allosphingosinicella sp. | reverse complement strand
GCCCTCGAAGGGCTGGACGACCCGAAGCAGTTCGCCGCGATCGCGAAGGGATCCACGGGAAAAGCATGGTAGCCTTCCTCCCGCGCCCGCTTCTGCCCGGTCTGCGTCGCCATCAGAAGACGGAATTTGCCCGCCATCTCAGGATTTTTCTCCTCCGGCCAGTCGGTCAATCAGGCCCTGAATATAATCCCGGTCGCGGACGGTGAGCTTGTCTTCGTTCCTGAAGGCCACGGTCGCCTGCACCCCCAATAAATAGTCCGATGAAACGGTGAGGGCCTTTGCTAGGCGGCGCACATTCTCGAACGAGGGTTTGCGGCGGTTCGCCTCGAAATGGGCGATCGCGGAAGGCTGCATCTCGGCGCGATCCGCCAATTGGGCCTGGCTAAGTCCTTGTCGTTCGCGCGCTTCCTTTAGCCGTGCACCAAACACGGCCCCAGAGCTTGACTCATTCATGACGAATCCGTATATAGTTCCTGACGATATCGTCACGCACTGCGCCGAGGCCTTGTCGTCGAGGACTATGGCGAAACATGACGAGTTCGTCAAGATAAGCATACGGACTGTGACGGGTCAACCCGTGGCGAGGAGATTGTCGAAATGACCAATGACAAGCGTATCCATGTCGTACCGTACAATGGGTCATGGGCCACCCGCCGCGAAGGCGCCGGGCGGGTCGGCAGCACCCACTCGACACAGGGGGACGCGATCGATGCGGCCCGCGGCCGAGCAATCCGCGACGGCGGCGAGGTCGTGATCCATCGGCCGGACGGCCGGATCCGGGACGCCGATTCTTACGGCAACGATCCCAATCCGCCCCGGGACCGCAAGCACTAATCATCGGCACATCGAAGACGCGGCCGGCGCGCCAAGCAAGAAGGAAAGAGCGAATCATGGCCAAGGACAAGCTGGTAACGATCGCGATCAATTCGCGGAAATTCGAAGAGCCCAAGGGCAAGATCACCTATGACCGAGTCGTCGAGCTGGCCTATCCGGATCACGCTCAGTTCCCCGACGCTACCTACAGCATCGTTTATGAGCGCGGTGCCTCCGGTCATGCCCAAGGGACGCTCTCCAAGGGCGGTTCCATCCAAATGGTTGAAGGGATGCGCTTCCGTGTCAAACGCACTGGAGAATCATGACGACCTGAAGCAGCTGCTCGAAAGAGACTATGCGCTCTCGATTGTCGGCGCCCATCTGATCGTCAATGACGTTTATTACCTTGACGCCAACGGAGCGCTCCACAAGGGGCGCTTAGCGGCGAAGCTGAATCTGCCGACCCCGGACACTCTCGGTCCGCCGTACAATCATCAGATGTATTGGTCAGGGACCGACCCGCATTATGGGAATGGGACGGCGATCCCGAAATTGGGGACGGGCACCGTTTCGCTGCCAATCGGCGACACGACCTATGTTCGTCATCTCTCGAACAAGCCGGACGAAGGCTTCGCGACCTACAGCGTCATGGTCGAGCACTATGTGTCTCTGATCTCGGGGCCCGCCGAGCAGAAGTACGGTGTGTCCGCCCGCACCGGCGCGACCTACGATGTACCGCAGGATACCTCCCCGTTTAAGGTCCGCGACACCTTCTCGGCAAAGGCCGAGATCATGGACCTGAACCAACTGGTTTCGGACGATCGGGTCGCCGTGATCGGCCTCGGGGGTACGGGTGGCTTCGTGCTCGACTTCATCGTGAAGACCCCGGTCGAGGCAATCGACGCCTATGATTTCGACACTTTCAAGGTCCATAACGGCTTTCGCCTGCCGGGCGACGTTCCGATGGACCAGTTCGGCCATCTAAAGACCGAGGTCTTTCGGCGGAAATACGAGCCGTTCCGCCACGGCCTTACCTTTCATAACAAGCGCATCGGCGCCGGCGACGAGGCTCTCTTCGCCGACACCACCTTTGCATTCGTCTGCATCGACGATGGCGAGGCGCGGGCGGAAATCTGCGAGATGCTCACCCGTCTCGGCATCGAGTTCATCGATGTCGGCATGGGGGTTGAGAAGGAAGAGGGTTCCCTCGACGGACTGATCCGCACCACCTTGTTCACGCCGGCGACCGCGGCGAAGGCCATCAAGGAGGTTCCATTGGATCGCCGCACCGAGGAGGGCGCCTATCGCACCTTCGTGCAGATCGCCGAACTCAACGCCTTGAATGCCGCGATCGCGGTCATGCGCTACAAGCAGCTTCGCGGCTTCTATACGGACGACGCGGGCTACTGGCACAGCCTGGTCTCGATCGGCTCCAGCAACTGGATTGGCGAAGCATGAGGTATCGGCTCGTTGAAGTTGAGGAATTGCCGGAGGCGCTCGAGCCAGGCGCGCTCTACTGGTCCAGAGAATATGAAATTACAGCGCACCTTTGCGCCTGCG
>DAINCA010000221.1:0-2412 GCA_036732645.1 Allosphingosinicella sp. | reverse complement strand
CCTCGGAAGTCTTCGTCATGCGTCATCTGCAGGCGGGGAGCGGCGAAGACCCAGGGCTCAGCGAAGCCGGCGCCGCGCAGGCCCTGCAACTGTTCGGCTTCTTCGAGAGCAATCCGCCGAGGACGATCTTCGCCAGCCGCTACCGCCGCGCGCAGGAAACGGCGGCCCCGCTGGCGGCCGCGCTCGGCATTGAGCTCAGGACCTACGACCCCGCCCGCCCCGCCGACCTCATCGTCGCCCTCGCCGCCGCGCCGGGCCCGGTACTGATCGTCGGCCACAGCAACACCGTGCCGGACCTGGTCGAGCGCCTCGGCGGCGAGCGCCCGGGAGAGATCGACGATGGCCGCTTCGGCGACGTCTGGACCGTCCACCCGGACCGGCGGACCGAGCACCGGCGGCTGCCGTAGGGCGTGGACTGTGGCGGGCCTACGAATGTCCGCTTGCGACCGATTCTGTTGAAAAACTCTCGCTTGCGCCGGCGGTGAGGCTCTGATTCACTCTGTCTCGGGCAGCGGGAGCCGGGCCGATGATGGGTGAGCGCCAGACGGATCAGCCGGAGCTATTCTATGGGTTCAGTCTCGAGCGGCATGTGCCTGCGGATCACCTGCTGCGCTCGATCGACCGGTTCGTCGATCTGCGCGACATCCGCGAGCAGCTGCGGCCCTATTACAGCGACACCGGCCGGCCCTCGATTGATCCTGAGCTGATGATCCGGATGCTGATCATCGGCTATTGCATGGGCATTCGCTCCGAGCGCCGGCTGTGCGACGAGGTCCATCTCAACCTGGCGTATCGCTGGTTCTGCAGGCTTGGCCTCGAGGGCGCGGTTCCGGATCACTCGACCTTTTCCAAGAACCGGCATGGCCGCTTTCGCGACAGCGATCTGCTCCGCAAGCTGTTCGAGGAGACCGTCGCACGCTGCATCGCGGAAGGGTTGGTGGGCGGCGAGGGCTTTGCCGTCGACGCCTCAATGATCAAGGCCGACGCTAACCGCCAGAACTCGACGCCGGGTGACGAGTGGGAGCCGCCCGATGATCCCGGCCATGCGGTGCGCGAGTATCTGGCGGTGCTCGATGAGGCGGCGTTCGGCGGGGCGACGCCGGTCACCCCGAAGTTCATCTCAGGCTCTGATCCCGCCTCGCGCTGGACCGGCGCCAATGGCGGGCTCGCCTTCTTCGCCTACTGCACCAACTATCTGATCGATCTGAAGCACGCGGTCATCATGGACGTCGAGGCGACGACGGCGGTGCGCCAGGCCGAGGTCACCGCCCAGCGCGTGATGCTCGATCGCACCCAGGAGCGGTTCGGCATCTGGCCGGAGCGCCTCGCCGCCGACACTGGCTACGGATCGGCCGAGAACCTCGCCTGGCTGGTGCACGAGAAGGGCATCGAGCCGCATATCCCGGTGTTCGACCATTCGAACCGCCGCACCGATAGCTTCACCCGGTCCGAGTTCGCCTTCGACCACAAGCGCGACGCCTATATCTGTCCTGGCGGCAAGGAGTTGAAGCAGTTCCATCGCACCTACGGGACGCCGAGAATCGGCGTCGATAAGGACGGCTTCATGCGCTACCGCGCCAGCAAGCTGGACTGCGATGGATGCGCCCTCAAGCCGCGATGCTGCCCGAACGAACCCGCCCGCAAGATCCTGCGATCCGTCCATGAAGGGGCGCGCGACCTCGCTCGCGATCTGTCACTGACCGACGCTTATCTCACGTCACGGCGCGAGCGGAAGAAGGTCGAAATGCTGTTCGCGCACCTCAAGCGCATCCTGAAGCTGGATCGCCTGCGCCTTCGGGGTCCGAATGGAGCGAAAGACGAGTTCCTCCTCGCCGCCACCGCCCAGAACTTGCGCAAGCTCGCCAAGCTCATCCCGATGCCGCAGCCGGCGATGGCCTGAAGAGGCCGTCAACCTCGCTCGTCCTCGCCACGGCCGAACGTCAGCTTCTACTACAAACGGCCTTTTTCATCACAATCGGTGGGAAGCGGCCGCTCCTTAGCCCTCTCCCGCGAAAGCGGGAGAGGGCGATAAGCGCAGGTCCGCTATGGGTCGTTTCCAGACGTAGCTCGGCGACTTGAATCAACGTCCGGCTTCCGGCGTCCAGGCCAGACGGCAGCGTCCGTCACCGACCCGAACCGAGCGTCCGCGACCATCTGGCTACCGCCTCACCCCGGCGCCCGTTCCGGAAAGCCTCTATGAGGCTCCGGCCTCGTTCCTCTGATCTGAAAAATGGTGCGGTCGAGAAGACTCGAACTTCCACGGCCTTTCGGCCACAACGACCTCAACGTTGCGCGTCTACCAGTTCCGCCACGACCGCACATATGATTGATCCCGGAAAAAGGCGCTCCGGGCTGGCAGGAGCGCGCCTCTAGCAAAGCGGTGTCGCCGGCGCAACGCCGCTTTTCCCCGCC
>DAINCA010000220.1:0-2437 GCA_036732645.1 Allosphingosinicella sp. | reverse complement strand
CCTGCAAATGGGTGCGGCCGATCTTGACGATCCGGTCCCAGGCCTCGGCCTGAGCGGAGAGCTTGCGGTGGATTGTCTCGAGGGCCGGGAAAAGGCGGTCGTTGACGGCCCGCGCCGCGGCGACGTGCATCGCGGTCGGGAAACTGTCGTTGGACGACTGGCCGCGATTGACATGGTCGTTGGGATGGACCGGCGACTTTCCGCCGCGCTGACCGGTCAGGATCTCGTTCGCGCGGCCGGCAATGACCTCGTTCGCGTTCATGTTGGATTGAGTGCCGGACCCGGTCTGCCAGATGACGAGCGGGAACTGATCGTCATGGTCGCCGCGGGCGACCTCTGCCGCTGCCTGCTGGATCGCCTCCGCCAGCTCGGCGTCGAGCCCGCCCTCGCGCGCGTTCACACGGGCTGCCGCCTGCTTCACGAACCCCAAAGCGTGGATGATCTCGGCCGGCATCTGCTCGCGGAAGCCGAACGGGAAATTCTCGATCGACCTTTGGGTCTGTGCTCCCCAATAAGCATCGGCGGGGACGTCGATCGGGCCGAAACTGTCGGTTTCGGTGCGCGTGGCGGTCAAGCTGTTCATGGAATCCCCGTCCGGCTGCTGATTGAGACCTGCACCTTTGCTACGGCCCATGGCCGAATGGCAAGCGGCACGCCTGGGTCAGGTCAGGGACTGGGGCGAAGGACCGATGGCGGCCGTTCCGCCGTCATTTCTTGCGCTTGAAATCCACTGCCACCACGTTCGAGCCATCCTCGATCGGTTCGGCCGCCGGAGGGTCGTTCTGCGCCTGCTCATGATCTTCGAGGCCGGCATCGTCGGATTGCGCCTGGAACTGGAGCTGAAAGCTCACCGCCGGGTCGACGAAGCCGGTGATAGCGGAGAAGGGAATGAAAAGCTTGGCCGGCGCCTGATTGAACGACAGGCCGACTTCGAAACCATCCTCACGAACCTTCAGGTCCCAGAACCGGTTCTGAATGACGATCGTCATTTCGTCCGGGAAACGCTCGGTCAGGTGCCTGGGAATATCGACTCCGGCCGCTCCGGTCTTGAAGGTAATGTAGAAGTGATGCTCGCCCGGGAGCCGGCCGGTGACCTCAATCTCCCCGAGCACCCGGCCGACGACCGCCCGCAGCGCCTCCTGGACGATCTCGTCATAAGGAATCAGGCTGTCGGGCGGCGGCTCGCTCATGGCTACGACTCGTAACGCCGCGCGATGAGCGGTCAAGCGCTGCCGTCGGCGAATCGGACATCATATCTCAAGTCGTGGCGTGAAACCGGCACTCTGCCGGATTGGCTCGGCAAGGACGAAGACAAGGGCTGGCGATCGGACGTTGCCGGAAGGCTTGACGCCTTGGGCGGAGGCGCCAGAAGAGCGCGCTGAAGGAGGCCTCCATGCCGATCGACGCCACCCGTCCTTATGACGAAAGCAACATCTTCGCCCGGATCCTGCGCGGCGAATTGCCGTGCCGGAAGGTCCATGAGGACGAATATTCGCTCGCCTTTCACGACATCAATCCGTCGGCGCCCGTCCACATCCTCGTCATCCCGAAAGGCGCCTATGTCTCCTGGGACGATTTTTCGGAACGTGGCAGCGCCGAGGAGATTGCCGGTTTCGTTCGAGCCGTCGGCGAAGTGGCCCGCGCCCAGAATCTGGTTGAGCCGGGCTACCGCATCCTCGCGAATGTCGGCCGGGACAGCGGCCAGGAGGTGCCTCATCTCCATGTCCATATCTTCGGAGGCAAAGGGCTAGGCCCGATGCTGAGCCGCTGATTATCTGGCTTGTTCCGGCGCAAGAACTGGCTAGGCTCCGCCGCAATTGTACAAAAGCGGCCGCAAGCGCCGCGGGTTCAGGGGAACTGACATGATTTTTGGGCGCGTTAAGCCTCTCGACGCCATCCTTGCCACCGCCGCGAAAAAGAGCCTGCATCGCTCGCTCGGCCCGATCCAGCTGACGTTGTTCGGTGTCGGCTGCATCATCGGCACCGGCATCTTCGTCCTGACCTCGGTCGGTGCCCAGAAGGCTGGCCCCGGGCTGACGATCGCGTTCATCATTGCCGGCGCGGTCTGTGTCGTTGCCGCGCTCTGTTACTCGGAAATCGCCTCGATGGTGCCGGTTGCGGGATCAGCTTATACATATTCCTATACGGTGATGGGCGAGTTCCTCGCCTGGACCGTAGGCTGGGCGCTTCTCCTCGAATATGCGGTCGGCGCCTCGGCCGTCTCGGTAGGCTGGTCCAATTACTTCACGGATACGGTCATGGCCCGATCGTGGGGGATAGAATTGCCCGCCGCCCTCAAGGCGGGGCCGTTGTTCCTGGGCGGTCAGCCCGGCGGCTTCATCAATCTTCCCGCCGCGATCATCGCCTTGCTGATGACCTGGCTGCTGATGATCGGCACCAAGGAGAGCGCGCGCTTCAACGCGGCCCTGGTCGCGAT
>DAINCA010000219.1:0-2451 GCA_036732645.1 Allosphingosinicella sp. | reverse complement strand
ATGGCGCCGTCCAGCCTCACATATTCGCCGTTGAGATACGGGTTCTCGGCCATGAACAAGGCCAGTCTCGCATATTCTTCAGGCTGGCCGAGACGCTTGGGAAACGGCACCTGGGCGGCGAGCGCGTCCTTCACGTTCTGCGGCATCATCGCGACCATCGGCGTCTCGAACACGCCGGGAAGGATGGTGTTGACCCGGATGCCCTCGCTCATCAGGTCGCGGGCGATCGGCAGCGCCATGCCGAGCACGCCCGCCTTCGAGGCCGCATAAGCGGCTTGGCCGATTTGGCCGTCCTGGGCGGCGACCGAGGCGGTGTTGATGATGATGCCTTTCTCGCCGTCCTCGAGCGGGTCCAGGGTCGCCATTCCCGCCGCCGACGCGGCCAGCACCCGGAACGTACCGATCAGGTTGATCTGGATGGCCAACTCGAACTGATGGATCGGGTAACGCTTGATCTCGCCGGTCGCCTTGTCGCGGCCGACCGTCTTCATGGCATTGGCGACGCCGGCGCAATTGATGCAGATCCGTTCCTGCCCGTGCGCTTCGCGGGCTTTGGCGAACCCAGCCTCGACGGCTTCGTCGGAGGTGACGTCGACCTTCGCGAAGGCCCCTCCAATCTCGGCCGCGACCTTTTCGCCGCGGTCCGAATCGCGGTCGAAGACGGTGACCTTCACGCCCCGCGAAGCGAGCGCCCGGGCGGTCGCTTCGCCCAGGCCGGAGGCGGCGCCGGTCACCACCGCTGCAATATTGCTGTCCAGTTTCATCTTCGAAATGCTCCTTCTTTGCGGCGCACCTAATAAGAACTGCGGCAGTTCGACAAGCGGCATGGGAACCGGGCTTTCGGCGCCTCGTTGGCTTTGTTCATGAAATGCAACCGATGGAGTGATTTAGATGTCGCATATCCCGAACAACGCCATGCCCCACGCCGGTCCTTCAACCGCGTTCGATGACAACAACACGACCGGCGGGTCGATCGATTCAACGGGAAGTTCGGGCAGCGCCTTCAGCCAGATTGCCGACAAGGTCCGCGAATATCCGAAGACGACCATCGCCGCCGGCGCGGCCGTCGCGGCCGGAGTGGTCGCGGCGACCCTGACCAGCCGTTCGCGCGATCGCAGCAACAGCCGGAGCAAGAGCAAGAGCCGCAAGGATTAAGCTCCACACGTCAGGATTGAGATCAAACCGGAGCCGGTAGCCTACAGGCGCCTTGGCTCCGGTTTTTCCCTTGTCGAGGACGAGCCGTCCGTCATCGTCGACGGACCGACCGAGGGGATCAGGCCAGATTCTCGACGATCGTCACATTGGCGATCCCGCCGCCTTCGCACATCGTCTGCAGGCCCCATTTTTTCCCGCGCCGCTTGAGCGCATGGGTCAGGGTCGCCATTAGCTTGGCGCCCGACGCGCCGAGCGGGTGCCCCAAGGCAATCGCGCCGCCATTGACGTTGAGCAGTTCAGGATCGGCCTCGATTTCACGAAGCCAGGCCAGAGGAACCGGCGCGAACGCCTCGTTCACTTCGTAGAGATCGATATCCGAGATCGAGAGGCCGGCCCGTTCCAACGCCTTTCGCGTGGCCGGGATCGGCTCTTCGAGCATGATCACAGGGTCTCCGGCCGTCACCGTCAGATTGTGAATTCTCGCGAGCGGAGTGAGCTTGTGCTCGCGAAGCGCCCGCTCGCTGACGACCATGACCCCGCTCGCGCCGTCGCAGATCTGCGAGGCATTGGCGGCGCTGATCTTGCCGCCTTCCTTGAGCAGCTTGACCGAAGCGATCCCTTCCAGGGTAGCGTCGTAACGTATCCCCTCGTCGGCACGATGCTCTCCGCCGTCGACGGCAAGCGCGACGATCTCGTCATCGAACATTCCGGCCTGGGTGGCGGCGATGGCCTTGCGGTGGCTTTCCAGGGCGAAGGCATCGAGTTGCTCACGGCTGAAGCCATATTTGTCGGCGATCATCTCGGCGCCGATGAACTGGCTGAACATCGGCACGCCGAAGCGATCCTGGATGCTCTTCGGAAACGGCCCGCCAAGCCCGGCCTGCATGGCGAGGGTGACCGGCGCGCCCATCGGCACCCGGGTCATCGATTCGACCCCGGCGGCGATGACGACATCCTGAGTCCCGCTCATCACCGCCTGAGCCGCAAAATGGACGGACTGTTGCGACGAGCCGCATTGTCGGTCGATGGTCACCGCAGGAACGCTCTGCGGCAGGCTGGAGGCAAGCACGGCGTTACGGCCGATATGAAAAGCCTGCTCCCCGGCCTGGCCGACGCATCCCATGATGACGTCTTCGATCGCCGCGGGATCGATCCCGGTCCGCTCGACCAGGGCATCGAGAACCTGCGCGGCCATGTCGGCAGGGTGCCAGTCCTTGAGAGCGCCGCCCTTGCGGCCACCAGCCGTTCGGACGGCATCGACGATATAGGCTTCCGGCATCCAGCTTTCCTTACGTT
>DAINCA010000218.1:0-2480 GCA_036732645.1 Allosphingosinicella sp. | reverse complement strand
CCGCTTCTTCGGTAGCTGATAGCCAAAAGGAGACCAGGCTTGAGGCGTAAAGATTCGTCCGAAGCGAAACACGGAACCCGAATTCTCGCTATCCTCACGGATGCCTACGGATCGCACGGCGGCATATCACAGGTTTCCCGCGACATATTGGAGGCGCTCATCGAAGACTCGCGGGTCGAGGAGGTCGTTGCCCTTCCTCGAATCATTCCGCAGGTATCCGGCCCCCTTCCGGACAAACTGACTTTTGACGCCAAGGCCGCAGCCGGCCTGCCGGCTTATGTACGGGCGTTGGCACGCGCGATCCGGACCGGACCGTTCGATCTCGTATATTGTGCCCACATCAACCTGCTGCCCTTCGCGTGGGTGGCGGCCCGGATGTCGCGAGCCTCGCTGGTACTCACGCTCCACGGGGTGGAAGCCTGGAAGCCCACGTCTCGGATTGTCACGAACCAGCTCGCCGGACGAGCGGATCTTTACCTGCCGGTCAGCCAACTCACCTTGGACCGGTTCCGTCGCTGGTGCCCAGCGCCAATCGAGCGGTTCGAGGTCATGCCGAATGCCGTCCGCCTCGAACAGTTCGGCCCGGGCCCGATCAACTCAGGGATGGTGGACCAGCTTGGATTGGCAGGAAGGAAAGTCATCCTGACACTGGGCCGACTTACTCCCAGGGAGCGATACAAAGGATTCGATGAAGTCATCGACATTCTGCCCCGATTGATCGAGCACCTTCCCGATCTGGTCTATGTGATCGCCGGCACCGGAGAGCATAGAGACAGACTGGAAACACGGGTGGCCGACCTTGGGCTTCAGGAGCATGTACGATTCACCGGATTCGTCGCGGAGGAGGACAAGCCGGACCTCTATCGCCTCGCCGACCTGTTCGTACTTGCCAGCAGGGGCGAGGGGTTCGGCATCGTCCTGCTCGAAGCCATGGCGTGTGGAACTCCGGTGATTGCCAGCGCCCTCGACGGAGGCCGTGAGGCCGTGCGCGATGGTCGGCTCGGCCGATTGGTTGACCCGACAGATCCCGATGCATTGGTCGATGCGATTATTGCCGGACTCAAATCGCCGCGGCACATTCCCGATGGACTGGACTATTTTGGGAAGCCAGCCTTCGCTGAGCGTTTCCGGAATGCGGTGCTTCCTGCGTCTCGAGGGCCGAACCGCGACCGTGAATCCGCGCGAACGATGCGTTAGGTGCCGGCTCACTTGGTAAATCGCTAACCTGAATCAGAACGAGGCAACTCGTCGCGATTTGGGGATTTGTTGCGGTCCATGACGAAGCTATCGACGCCAACCCTACGCCGCATCGTCCGCCCTGTTCGAAGCCGTGGCGACAGCCCCCGCCCAGGTGGAGCGAGAGGATGAGCCGGCGCGAAACGGCTCATGGCGGCGCTCATCGGCGGCGCTGGAACCTGGCGGCATTGGCCTTCCTCCTGATCGTCTTCATTTTTGCGTTCGTGATCAACCTGCCCGCCTGAAGGGCCGCGGCAGAGGCTGCCGGCATCATGCTGGCCACAAGGCCGCCAATGGGCGCAAGCCGGCCTGGCCGCCTACTGAAATCCTTCCCCCGTCAAGATCGCACAGGTGCCGAACCGCGGGCCTTTGGCCACGCTTCTAAATGGTCGGATATGGAGAGCTTGACGGGGTGGTCCGCGCGACGGGGGGAGCGCGCGGAACGGCTCGCCGGCCGAAAGACCGATCAGGTGGCGGAACCTGCCGGCGCACCTTCTGCGAGTCTCGTAATTATGACCGGCCCGGCATTACGGGTCAAGCATATTTTCACCTTTTGTTCCGCATTCGCCGCTTCAGTCGATCGTCGGAAGGCGCTCGAACTGGTGGAAGGGCGGCGGACTTGGGAGCGTCCATTCCAATGTCGTCGCGCCTTCGCCCCACGGATTGGCCTCGCTTCGACGTCTCGAGGCCAAGGAGACGACCAGGTTGATGAAGAAGAAGGCCATTCCCGCCGCCATCAGGATGAAACCCCAGGTCGCGACGTGATTCCAGCCGGCGAAGGCGGCGGCATAATCGGGGACCCGCCTCTGCATCCCCTGCAGGCCAAGGAAGTGCATCGGGAAGAAGATGAGGTTCACGCCGACGAAGAAGAGCCAGAAATGGATCTGGCCGAGCAGCTCGTTATACGGCCTCCCCCACATCTTGCCGAACCAGTAATGCCAGCCCGCGAACAAGGCGAAGACGGCGCCGAGCGAGAGCACGTAATGGAAGTGCGCGAGCACATAATAAGTGTCGTGCATCACCGTATCGACGCTGCTGTTGGCCAGAGCGACGCCGGTCACGCCGCCGATCGTGAACATGAAGATGAAGCCCAGGGCCCAGAGCATCGGCACCCGGAAAGTGATCGAGCCGCCCCACATCGTCGCGATCCAGCTGAAGATCTTGATGCCGGTCGGAACCGCGATCACCATCGACGCCGCCGCGAAATAAAGCTGGACGTCCCGGTCCATGCCCACCGTGAACAT
>DAINCA010000217.1:0-2626 GCA_036732645.1 Allosphingosinicella sp. | reverse complement strand
CGGTGAGGGCCCTGTTCCAGGAGGCGCAGGACCGATTGATGGCGATGGCGCGCGTTCACGATCTGCTGAGCAAATCGGAGACGTCGCAACGGGTGGACCTCGCCATTTATCTTGGGGATCTTTGCGGCGCGCTGACTCCGATCACCGAACTTGACGATTGCATCAGTCTCGAGACGGACTCGGACGGCGACATCTTCATTCATGCCGACATCGCCATTCCGCTGGGGATCGTTGCCACGGAACTCATCACCAATGCCGTGAAATATGCCTTCCCTCCGCCCGCCTGCGGGCGGATCCGGGTCGAGGCCCGGCGACGGGAGCAGGGGCAAATAGAGCTGACGATTTCGGATGACGGCATCGGCATGCAAGGCAGCCGCGAAGGTTCGCTCGGCTACGGGCTCGTGGAAACTTTGGTTCTTCAGGTGGGCGGAATCTTGGACATCCGCGCCGGGAAGGGAGTGACCGTCTCAGTCCTGTTTCCCCATCCCGAGGCTTGAGGCGAAAACGCGGCCCGACAGCGGAGCCGACCTTGGTAACTCTCCGGACGGCCCGTGCCGCCGATGCTGGTGACCCCAACGGGACTCGAACCCGTGTTTTCGCCGTGAAAGGGCGACGTCCTAGACCGCTAGACGATGGGGCCGGCTGAGCGAGGCCGCGACTTAGGGGGTGGCGCCGCAGGGGTCAAGGACCGGCGCGCCCGAGGCCGCGAGTCCGCGTGCGAACCCGAAGCAGCCGGTCGTGCGCAGCCAGGAAGAGGGTGTCTCCATCCTCGCCGAAGGTGCAGTTGGCGACCGCCGTTCCGGTGTCGATCCGGCCGAGCATCGCCCCGTCCGGAGCGAAGATCAGGACTCCGCCGGGCCCCGTCGCCCAGAGATGGCCGCTCGCGTCGATCGCCATCCCGTCGGGCAGGCCCGGATTGTCTTCGCCGACCATGTCGCTGACGTCGGCGAAGATCGCGCTCGACATCACGTTTCCGGCTTGGGCCAGCGCGAACGTCTTCCAGACCGCCTGCGCCGGATCGGAATTGGCGACGATGAGCGTTCGGCCGTCGGGCGAAAGCAGGATCCCGTTCGGAAAGGTCATCGCCCCGTCGATCAGGGCGACATGACCGTCCGGATCGAGCCGGTAGACGCCGTTATGCGGCTGCTCCCTGAGCGGCGAATCGTTCAGCCCTTCAAGGCCATAAGGCGGATCCGTGAAATAGATGGCGCCATCGGCGGCGAGGACGAGGTCGTTGGGCGAATTGAACCGTCGGCCCTGATAATGGGTCGCGAGCAGGGTCTTTCGGCGCGTCGCCAGATCGAGGCTGGCGACGGCGCGGTTGCCGTGATCGGCCATCAGGATCGTTGCGCCGGGTCCGCGGATCAGGCCGTTCGATCCCGGCTCCCGGAAGGCGGAGGGATCGGCGCCATCATAACCGGACGGGTCGAGGAAGACCGAAAGCCCCTCCGTCTCCGCCCAGCGATACATCTTGTTGGCGGGGACGTCGCTCAGCAGCAGATAGCCGCCTTCTTCGATCCACACCGGCCCTTCCGACCAGGTGAAGCCGCCCGCGAGGACTTCGATCGGCGCGTCCGGATCGATCAGGGCATCGAGCGACGGGGACAATCGATGGATTCGGCCGATCCGCGCGAAGTCGGGCACGATTCAGTCGGCCCAGGCGGCGTCTTCGAGATGAAGCTCCGCGGAAACGTTGCCATTATATTCGTCGCGCTTCATCCGCCCCGCCAGCCACAATTTGCGGTGCGGCGGCGCGGCCAACAGAGCCTGACCGAGCGCGCTGTCGGCCATCCGGAAGGCGATCGCCTTGATCCGCCGGCCGTCGTCGCCGGCGACGAGCAGGCGCAAATGGCCGCTTCCGACCACATCGGCCTTGAGGATCGAAACCGGGCCGGTCGCTACCCGCGGCGCCGGCCATCCGGCGCCATAAGGCCCGCCGGCCTCGATCGCGTCGCAATAATCCGGACAGACTCCGCGCGGCGCGAGCACCGCGTCAAGGAACAAAGCCTTGTCGTCGCGGCTCCGGGCGACGTCGGCGGACAGCCGCGCGTCGAGAAACTCGATCAGCGCCTCGATCCGGTCGGCGGCGACGGTGATCCCGGCGGCCATGGCGTGGCCGCCGCCGGCGATGAGCAGGCCCTCGTCCTTGGCGGCGAGGATGGCCGCGCCGAGGTCGACCCCGGAGATCGAGCGCCCCGAACCCTTGCCGATCTCGTCCTCGCCGATGGCGACGACGATGCAGGGTTTGTGGAGCCTTTCCTTCAGCCGGCCGGCGACGATCCCGATCACGCCGGGATGCCAGCCCACCGCGGCGACCAGGACGACGGCGCGATTGCCCTGGGCCGCGCACAAGGCTTCGGCCGCTTCGCCCACCTGCGCCTCGATCGCTCGCCGTTCCTCGTTCAGCCGGTCGAGCTCGATCGCGATATTGCGCGCTTCCTCTTCGTCTTCGGTCGTGAGCAGTCGCACCCCGAGGTCCGATTTGCCGACCCGGCCGCCGGCATTGATCCGTGGCCCGAGCGCCCAGCCGAGATCGTTGCAGGCCGGCGGGCGACTCAGTCGGGCGGCGTCGAGCAGGGCCGCCAGGCCGACATTGCGCCTCTTCGCCATGACCTTCAGGCCCTGG
>DAINCA010000216.1:0-2710 GCA_036732645.1 Allosphingosinicella sp. | reverse complement strand
CTTTCCTTCGCCGTCTGGATGGTGTGGAGCGTCGTCGTCGCCCGGCTTCCGGCGATCGGGTTCGATTTCACCACCGATCAATTGTTCTGGCTGGCGGCCTTGCCCGGTCTATCGGGCGCCACCTTGCGGATCTTCTACGCTTTCCTCGTGCCGATCTTCGGCGGACGGCTGTGGACGACGCTTTCAACGGCGTCCCTGCTGATTCCGGCGTTCGGCATCGGTTATGCGGTGCAGGCGCCGGAAACCCCTTACCTCATCTTCATCGTGCTCGCCTTGTTGTGCGGATTCGGCGGCGGCAACTTCGCCTCCTCGATGTCGAACATCAGCTATTTCTTCCCGAAGGCCGAGAAGGGCAATGCGCTCGCGATCAATGCGGGGCTGGGGAATCTGGGCGTCAGCGTGATGCAGTTCCTGGTGCCCGTCGTCGTCACGATGAGCCTCTATGGGGCACTCGGCGGAGCCGCCCAGACCGCATCGGACGGAACCCAGGTCTGGATGCAGAATGCGGGGTTCGTCTGGATTCCCCTGATCATGATCGGAACCCTCGCGGCGTGGTTCGGAATGAACGACATTCTCTCCGCCAAGGCGTCCTTTGCGGAGCAGTCGACGATCTTCGGCCGCGGTCATACCTGGCTGATGTGCTGGCTCTACACGGGCACGTTCGGCACCTTCATCGGCATGTCGGCCGGTTTCCCGCTGCTCGCCAACCTCGTCTTCCCCGAGCAGAATGCCATTCGTTACGCTTTCGTCGGACCGTTGCTCGGCGCTTTGTCGCGGGCCGGAACGGGCTGGATATCGGACCGACTGGGCGGCGCACGGGTGACTTTCTGGGTCTTCGTGGTGCAGATCCTCGCGATACTGGGGATGATATGGTTCCTGACCGCCGGCGATTTCTGGGGCTTCTTCGCGACCGTATTGCTGCTCTTCTTCGTCAGCGGCGTCGGCAATGCGTCGACGTTCCAGATGGTCCCGGGAATCATGCGAAGCGCTGTCGACGCCGCCGAGCCGAACCTGGCGGAACCGCAAAGACGGCTTCAGGCGGAACGGGAATCCGCGGCCGTCATCGGTTTCACTTCCGCCATCGCCGCCTACGGCGCCTTCTACATACCGAAAGCCTACGGTTCGTCGATCGAGCTGACCGGCAGCGTCAACGCCGCCTTGTGGGGCTTCCTCTTCTTCTATCTCAGCTGCGCGGCTATCACGTGGTACGTCTATTCCGGCCCACGCGGCCTTCTTCGGAACCTCGAGAGACGGGGGGCGGCTCCATCCAGGGCAGCCCTCCCGGCCTGACAAGGAGCATCGGATGAGTCACTTCCTCGACCGCCTCACTTATTTCCGGCGCGCCAGGGAGAAATTCTCCGACGGCCACGGGATCACGACCAACGAGGCGCGGGAGTGGGAGGATGCCTATCGCAAGCGCTGGGCCGCGGACAAGATCGTCCGCTCGACCCATGGCGTGAACTGCACCGGCTCTTGCTCTTGGAAAATCTATGTCAAAGGCGGAATCGTCACCTGGGAAACGCAGCAGACTGATTACCCGCGCACCCGCCCCGATCTGCCCAATCACGAGCCCCGCGGATGCCCGCGCGGCGCCAGCTACAGCTGGTATCTCTATTCCGGTACGCGCATCAAATATCCGCTCGTTCGCGCCCGCCTGATCCGTCACTGGCGCGACGCTCGCAAGACGCTGACCCCGGTCGCCGCCTGGAAGTCGATCGTCCAGGATCCGGATAAACGCGTCGACTGGGTGTCGAAGCGCGGCCGCGGCGGCTTCGTTCGGGTCGGCTGGGACGAAGTCACGGAGCTGATCGCTGCGGCCAATGCCTATACGATCAAGGAATATGGTCCCGACCGCATCGCCGGTTTCTCACCCATTCCGGCGATGTCGATGATCTCCTACGCCGCGGGAAGCCGCTATTTGTCGCTGATCGGCGGCAACCTCTTGTCCTTCTACGACTGGTATTGCGATCTTCCGCCATCCTCGCCGCAGACCTGGGGCGAGCAGACCGACGTCCCGGAGAGCGCCGACTGGTACAATGCCGGCTTCCTCCTGGTCTGGGGCTCGAACATCCCGATGACCCGCGCGCCCGACGCGCATTTCTATTCCGAGGTGCGCTACCGCGGCGCCAAGAGTGCGGTCATCGCTCCCGATTATAACGAGGCGGCGAAATTCTCGGACATCTGGCTTCATCCAAAACAGGGCACGGACGCCGCCCTCGCGCTTGCCTTGGGCCACGTGGTTCTGCGCGAATTCTACGTCGACCGACAGGTCCCCTATTTCAACGATTATACCCGCAAATATTCGGATTTTCCGCTGCTGGTGAAGCTGGTGGAGCGTGACGGCCGGCTGGTGCCCGACCGGATGCTGCGTGCCGCGGACCTGGCCGGCGGACTGGGCGAGGATGCCAACCCCGACTGGAAGACGGTCGCGTTCGATGAAATCAGCGGGGAGCTGGTCGTGCCGCTCGGATCGGCCGGCCATCGCTGGGGCGACAAGGGCAAATGGAATCTCGAGGAGAAAGACGGGCAGGGCCGCGAGGTCCGCCTTCGAACGAGCCTGGCCGACGATCACGATGCCATCGTTCCGGCGGCTTTTCCTTATTTCGGCTCGATCGCGCCGCACGATTTCGTGGCCACGGGCCATGAGGAAATATTGCTCCGCAACGTGCCGGTGAAGCAGCTGGAGCTGGCCGACGGAAGCAAAGGCTAT
>DAINCA010000215.1:0-2755 GCA_036732645.1 Allosphingosinicella sp. | reverse complement strand
GTCTCCAGGCTCGACATCTACAATGTCGCCTTCGACCAGCCGTCAATGGCGCTTCCCCTGGTCGACCTGGAGGGGACTCGGGACCGATTGTTGCAGTTCGGCTGGGTCAAGGAAGCGCGGATCTCGAGGCGCTGGCCAGACACGCTCGTCGTCGACGTGATCGAGCGACGGCCAATGGCGATCTGGCAAAACAATCAACAGCTCAGTCTGATCGACAGTGAAGGCGTGGTGCTCGAGCCGGTGAGGCTCGAATCGATGCCCGATCTGCCGCTCCTGATCGGACCGTCGGCCAACCGCCAGGTGGGCAACTTGTCCGCTTTGCTCGAGGCGACCCCGCACCTTCGCCCGCAAATCTCCGGAGCCACCTGGGTGGGTGGCCGGCGCTGGGACATACGCTTTCAGACCGGCGAGATGCTGACCCTGCCGGAAGGCGAGGAAGCCGCCCGCGCCATCCTTCGGTTCGCCAGAATGGACCAGCAGACCCAGTTGCTCGGCCGGGGCTTCGTCCGGTTCGACATGAGGGACCCGCGCCGGATGATCGTCCGGGTGTCTCGCGAACCCGGCACGAGCGTGCCCGAGCTCGCCCCGGATCCAGGACCCGTGCCGGAAGACCTTGCGAGGACCATCTAAATGCGGCGTCCGCAACCCGCCCCGACGCGCAGGCTGGTCGCCGCGCTCGACGTCGGTTCGTCAAAGGTCTCGGCATTGATCGCCGAGCCCGACGACAACGGGCGCCTCAAGATCCTCGGCACCGGCCAGCGGGAGAGCCGCGGCGTGAAGCGCGGTTATATCGCCGACATGGAGAAGAGCGAGCTGGCGATCCGCGAAGCGGTGGAGCAGGCGGAGCGGATCGCAGGAACCAATATCGACCAGGTGTTCGTCGGCTTCTCGGCCGGCGGTCTGGTCAGCACCGTCGCCAGCGTCGAAGTGGCCATTGGCGGCGGCCGCATTTCCGGCGACGATATCGACGCTCTTCTCAATGAGGGCCAGGAATCGATAGACCCGGAAGGCCGAATGGTCCTTCATGCTCTTCCCGCTTTGTATACGATCGATGGAATGACCGGGGTGAAACAACCCCGCGGGCTCCACGCCGATCGGCTCGCGGTGGATATTCACGTGGTCGCAGCCGATCCGGCACCCGTGAAGAATCTCGATCTGTGCGTCCGCTCGGCCCATCTGGGAGTCGAGGCGATCGTCGCTTCGCCGGTGGCGGCCGGAAAAGCGTGCCTGAGCGACGAGGAGCGCGAGCTCGGCGTCGCATTGGTAGAGCTCGGCGCTGGTGTGACCAATGTCTCCTTGTTCGCCGGCGGGATGCTGGTCGGGCTGAAGACGATACCGCTCGGCGGCAGCGACATTACCGACGACATCGCCGCCGCCTTCGGCACTCGCCGCAACGAGGCGGAACGGATCAAATGCTTTTACGGCTCGGCCATGACGAGCCCGCGCGACAATCACGACATGATCGAGCTGGCCCCGATCGCCGGTGGGCAGGAAGGGATGGAGTCGGCCCGAGTGACCCGCGCGCAATTGGTCGCCGTCATTCGTCAACGGCTCGAACATCTCACCGCCGAAATCGAGACGGCGCTCAAGACGCTCGGATTTCAGGGGCCGTTCGGAAGACAGGTCGTCCTGACCGGCGGCGGCGCCGAGCTCAAAGGGATCGCCGATTACGCTCAAGGCGTACTTGGCCGAGCGGTTCGCATCGGTCGCCCGAACATGCCGGGGCTTCCGGACGCGCATAGCGGGCCCGCTTTTTCCACGCTGGCTGGCCTCGCCCAGTTCGCAGCCTCCGGCGAAACCGACCTTCGCACCTCTTTCCCGACCGTCGGGACTCAGGAAAAAGGTGGTGGCAACATCGTCCAGCGACTGATTTCCGTCTTCAAGAGTCAATATTGAGAAAGAAAATGAGTCGGCCGTTAACTTTTCGCTCGCACCCGAGAATCGCATAGTGCAAAAGGGCTTAGAGGGAGCGCGTTACAGGGCGCCAGGGCACAGGGGAGACCAGAAATGAGCATCGATTTCATCCGCCCGGAAGTGGAAGAGCTTCGGCCCCGGATCAGCGTGATCGGCGTTGGCGGGGCCGGCGGAAACGCGATCGCCAACATGATCCAGTCCGACGTCCAGGGGGTCGATTTCATCGTCGCCAACACCGATGCCCAGGCGCTCAATCACAGCCTTGCGGACCGCAAGATCCAGCTTGGCCCGAAAATCACTCAGGGCCTCGGAGCCGGATCGCGGCCGGAAATCGGCAAGGCGGCCGCTGAAGAAGCGATCATGGAGATCGAGCAGGCGCTCGAAGGCGCACATATGTGCTTCATCGCCGCCGGCATGGGCGGCGGCACCGGCACCGGCGCCGCCCCCGTAATCGCCAAGGCCGCGCGCGATCGCGGAATTCTCACCGTCGGCGTGGTCACCAAGCCGTTCAGCTTCGAGGGTGCCCGCCGCGGTCGCTCCGCCGAAGCCGGGATCAACGAGCTCCAGCAGCATGTCGACACCCTGATCGTCATTCCGAACCAGAACCTCTTCCGCATCGCCAATCCCAACACGACCTTCAAGGAAGCGTTCATGATGGCGGACGAGGTGCTCCAGCAAGGCGTCCGTGGAATCACCGACCTGATGGTCATGCCGGGCCTGATCAACCTCGACTTCGCCGACGTCCGGTCGGTGATGAGCGAGATGGGCAAGGCGATGATGGGCACGGGCGAAGCCGATGGCGACAATCGCGCCATCGAGGCGGCCGAGCAGGCGATCGCCA
>DAINCA010000214.1:0-2831 GCA_036732645.1 Allosphingosinicella sp. | reverse complement strand
AACGCCTGCTCGAGCCCCGCGAGTGCCGACATGAGCACCGGTCCGCCGCGGTAGAAACCGCCGCGATATCCGATCTGCCAGATGTCCTCGATGCGGAAGGGGTCGTGCCCGATGAAGCGATCGCGCAACGCCGCGAACGCGCCGTCCACGGCCTCGGCATGGCCCTCAAGGCTCGCCTCGCCCCAGCCCACGGCTCCGTCGTCGGACTCGACGCGAACGAACAGCCAGCGCGGCGGGACGTAGAAGGTTTCGATCTTGCCGATCTTCATGCGGAGGCCTGCCCTTCTCCCGGCGCGCCGAAATCGATCTCCTCCTTCTGCAGGCGCCGGCGAGCTTCCTCTTCCTGCTCGCGGGCGCTCGCCATGTCGTAGTGCGATGGCGGGACGATCGGCACGATCAGGCACAGGCTGGACGCCGGGAGCACCTCGCGCCAGTCGCGGATCAGGCGCTTGTAGGCGCGCCCGACGTTCCGGATGTTGCGGTCCAGATCGAAGAGACCGAGCGCGTTGACGTTGCCGTTCTGCTCGCGAAGCGCAGTGTCCCAGTCGACCTGGTCGGTCAGCGAGTACCAGGTGAACCCGACGGTAGGGATGCCGACGTTGCGCAGGCGAAGAACGTTCGCCCACTCCTTCCACAGCCAGTGAACCGACTCGTCGCCCACCGGGCCTTCGACCAGATTGGTCTCGGTATGCATGATCGGCAGGCGATAGCGGTTGTAATATTGTCGCGTGATCTCCGTGTAGCCAAACACTTCGCCGGACGAGGTCGTCTGACCGTTCTCGAACACGCGATGTTCGTTGGTGCGGTAATAATCGTTGCCGAGGATGCAGTGCTGCTTCAGCCGGTTGTGCAGGAAGAAGTGGTACTCATCCTTCGTCATCCCGCAGTCCATCAGATACTCGTACATCTCGCTGTCGACGCGGCGGCCGTAATTGAGATCGAGGCTGAGGAAGCGGCGCGAGTTCATCAGCTCGGCCTTGTGGATGGCGGCAGGTGAATCGGCGTGGAAATATTCCGACGATTCCGACTGGATGAAGATGGCGTCGGCGCGGTGCTTCAGAATTTCGAGCATGGCCAGCACATTGGCTTTGACGATGTGCTTGAGGGCGGTGACGAAGCCCTTGTCGGTTTTCAACTGCTCGTTCCACCAGCCGTACTTCGCGGAGAAGATCGCGCAGATGAACATCTCGTTGACCGGCGTGTAGAGCTGAACCCACGGGTAGCGCTCGGCGAACGCCGCCGCATAATGGGCGAACAGCTGCGGGAAGTCCGGGTTCTGGAAATTGCCGATCCAGTCGGGAACGCCGAAGTGGCAGAGATCGACGATCGGCGTGATGTCCCGTCGCTTCAACTCGGCGAAGGTGATGTCCGCGAATTCCCAGTCGTACTTGCCGGGTCCGAGATAGGTCCGGTGGATCGGGGGTCCGTACCGCAGGTAATTGATCCCGATGTCCTGGACACAATCGAAATCCTCCCGCCACCTTTCATAGTGGCCGCAGGCTTCCATCTGGTCGACTCGGGTCTTGCCGTTGTTGATCGTGGGGATGCTGTTCTCGATCCCCGTCGCGAACATGAAGTTAGCGATGGTGCATTCTCCTTGGAGGCTTCATTCGATTCGCCATCCACTCGGGTGCGATAGCCCTACGACCCGAAAAGAAAACCATGGAGCGATGTCGCGTTCCCAAAGTTTTCCGCTAACGGAGCGGACGCATGCGCTGGTCAGAGAGTTTCATAGCCGCCGACTGGGGAACGACGAATCGGCGCGCCTATCTGATGGATGCCGGCGGCCGCTGCACCGACGAGTTCGAAGACGACAAGGGAATCATGTCCGTGCCGAAGGGCGGCTTTGGCGAAGCCGTCGCTGAGATAAGAGCCCGGCTCGGCGATCACCCGCTGCTGCTCGCCGGCATGGTCGGCTCCAACCGCGGATGGGTCGAAGCGCCCTACGTCCCCTGTCCGGCCGGACTGGACGACCTGGCCACTGCTCTGGTGTGGCCGGAGGAGGGACGCACGGCCATCGTCCCCGGCGTATCGTTCGTCGACCCGGACGAAGCGGACGTGATGCGCGGCGAAGAGGTCCAGCTTCTCGGAGCCTTCGCCGCGGGGCTCGTGCCCGCCGATTCGCTGGTCTGCCACCCGGGAACGCACAACAAATGGGCTCGCCTTAGAGGCGGACGGATTGAGCGGTTCCGAACGGTAATGACCGGCGAGATCTTCAACCTGCTGCGTGAGAACAGCATCCTTTCCGACCTTTTATCCGGCTCCGCGGAACCGGGCCGTGCCTTCGAGCATGGTGTAAGGCGCGGATTGGCCGACGAATGCCTGCCAGCCGAATTGTTCAAGATCCGGGCCCGCGTCCTGCTCGGCGAAGCCAAGGCCGAAGATGCCGCATCGTTCGGCAGCGGCCTGCTGATCGGGACGGACGTTCGCGCCGGACTGCGTGAAGGCGACGATGGCGAGGTTGTCGTGATGGGACGGCCGGAGCTTACGCAACTCTACGCGGAGGCGCTGCGTATTGCCGGCCGGAAGGCGCGCGAAGTCGATGGCGAACAGGCGTTTCTCGCGGGCGCCTTGGGAATTGTGAGGTCGATTGGATGAGTGCCCTGGACGATTTCCGCCGCTATTTCGCGGAATGCCCGCTCGTCGCGATCATTCGCGGCGTGACCCCGGAGGACGCGGAAGCGACGGCCCGGGCAATTTTCGATGGCGGCATCCGTATCATCGAAGTGCCACTCAACTCGCCGGAGCCTTTCGAAAGCATCAGGATCATCGCCGATGCGCTCGGCGACCGGGCGCTGATCGGCGCCGGCACCGATCTCGATATCGAGAAC
>DAINCA010000213.1:0-2850 GCA_036732645.1 Allosphingosinicella sp. | reverse complement strand
GCCGCGGCCAGCGCGAACTGATCATCGGCGACCGTCAGACCGGCAAGACCGCCGTCGCGCTCGACACCTTCATCAATCAGCGCCAGGCCAATCAGGGCGACGACGAGAGCCAGAAGCTCTATTGCATCTATGTCGCCGTCGGCCAGAAGCGCTCGACGGTCGCCCAGATCGTCCGCGCGCTCGAGGAAAACGGCGCGATGGAATATTCCATCGTCGTTGCCGCGACCGCGTCCGAGCCGGCGCCGCTCCAGTTCCTCGCGCCTTATACCGGCTGCACGATGGGCGAATATTTCCGCGACAACGGCATGCACGCCGTCATCGTCTATGACGATCTTTCCAAGCAGGCCGTGGCCTATCGTCAGATGTCGCTCCTGCTCCGCCGCCCGCCGGGCCGCGAAGCCTATCCCGGCGACGTCTTCTATCTCCACAGCCGCCTGCTCGAGCGCGCCGCCAAGATGAACGAGGACAATGGCGCCGGCTCGCTGACCGCGCTGCCGATCATCGAGACCCAGGCCGGCGACGTCTCGGCCTACATCCCGACCAACGTCATCTCGATCACCGACGGCCAGATCTTCCTCGAGACCGAATTGTTCTTCCAGGGCATCCGCCCGGCGATCAACGTCGGCCTTTCGGTCAGCCGCGTCGGTTCGGCCGCCCAGACGAAGGCGATGAAGAAGGTTGCCGGATCGATCAAGCTGGAGCTTGCCCAGTATCGCGAGATGGCGGCCTTCGCCCAGTTCGGTTCGGATCTCGATGCCTCGACCCAGCGCCTTTTGAACCGGGGCGCGCGCCTGACCGAATTGCTGAAGCAGCCCCAGTACAGCCCGATGCCGATCGAGGAGCAGGTCGTCTCCATCTTCGCCGGCGTGAACGGCTTTATCGACAATGTGCCGACCGAAGCGGTCACGCGCTTCGAGAGCGCGTTGCTCAGCCACATGCGTTCGGATCATTCCGAAGTTCTGGGCAAGATCCGCGACACCAAAACGCTCGACGACGACACGGCCGCCAGCCTGAAGTCGATCATCGGCGATTTCGTGAAGTCGTTCGCCTGAACATGAAACCCGCTCCGTTCGTCCTGAGCCTATCGAAGGATTGCGCTTCAAAGCTCAGCTCGAACGGAATTGGAGCTTAACAAGACATGGCCTCACTCAAGGCGCTCAAGATCAGGATCGGCTCGGTCAAGTCGACCCAGAAGATCACGAAGGCGATGAAGATGGTCGCCGCCGCCAAGCTGCGCCGCGCCCAGATGGCGGCCGAGGCCGCGCGTCCTTACTCCGATCGCCTCGAGGCCGTCGTGTCGAGCCTTGCGTCGACCATCGCGGTCAGCCCGCAAAGCCCCAAGCTGCTCGCCGGCACCGGCGCCGATCAGACTCATATGCTCGTCGTCTGCACCTCCGACCGAGGGCTTGCCGGCGGCTTCAATTCGAACATCGTCCGCGCCGCCCGGCGCAAGGCCGAGGAACTGGAAAGCCAGGGCAAGACGGTGCGTTTCTATCTGGTCGGGCGCAAGGGCCGGGCCGTGATCCAACGCCTGTATCCGAAGCAGATCGTCCATCAGCACGACACGAGCGGGATTCGGCAATTGAGCTTCGCCGATGCCCAGGCGATCGCCGACGACCTGATCGACCGCTACACCACCGACAGCATCGACGTCGTACACCTCTTCTACGCCCGCTTCCGTTCCGCTTTGGTGCAGGAGCCGATCGCGCAGCAGATCATCCCGGTTGCGGTCGGTGAGAGCGCGGGCGCAGCGGCGAGCGGCGTTGCCCCGGCCGTCGATTACGAGCCGGACGAGGAGGAAATCCTTGCCGATCTGCTGCCGCGCAACGTCGCCATCCAGATCTTCCGCGCCTTGCTCGAAAATGCCGCTTCGGAGCAGGGCAGCCGGATGACCGCCATGGACAATGCCACCCGCAATGCCGGTGACATGATCAACCGCCTGACGATCGAATATAACCGCACCCGCCAGGCCGCGATCACCAAGGAACTCATCGAAATCATTTCCGGCGCGGAGGCTTTGTGATGATGCTGATGGCTTTCGCGCTCGCCGCCGCCTTCCAGGGGAATGCGGTTCCTGCCCAGGAAGATGTCCGCCAGGCCTTGGCCGACCAGCTCGCCTCGCAATGCGGCGACGATGACGCCTGCATCGCCCGCCAGCCGGCGACCGCCGTCCGCGCTCTGTCCTGCCATGCCGAAGGCGACGACATGGCGGTCTGCCGCTACGAAAGCCGCAATGGCACCGCCGCCTGGCGTGCCGGCGAATCCCGATTCCGCTTCGATGTCGAAACCCAGATGTGGTTCGTCGACACCGAGGCGCGCTGACCAGATTGCACGAAGGAAGAGAAGACATGGCTACCGCCGCTAAGACCGCTCCCACGACCAACAATGTCGGCCGAATCAGTCAGGTGATCGGCGCCGTCGTCGACGTCACTTTCGACGCCGATTTGCCGGAGATCCTGAGCGCGCTCGAGACCGACAATAATGGCAATCGCCTCGTCCTCGAGGTCGCTCAGCATCTCGGCGAGAGCACCGTTCGAACGATCGCGATGGACTCGACGGATGGTCTCACCCGCGGCCAGGAAGTCCGCGACACCGGCTCCCAGATCCGGGTTCCGGTCGGTCCCAAGACTTTGGGCCGGATCATGAACGTCATTGGCGAGCCGATCGACGAGCGTGGCCCGATCGGCGCCGATCAGTCCGCCCCGATCCATGCCGAGGCGCCCCTGTTCGTCGATCAGTCGACCGACAGCAGCATCCTCGTCACCGGAATCAAGGTCATCGACCTGCTCGCGCCTTACGCCAAGGGCGGCAAGATCGGCCTGTTCGGCGGCGCCGGCGTCGGCAAGACCG
>DAINCA010000212.1:0-2920 GCA_036732645.1 Allosphingosinicella sp. | reverse complement strand
TCTACCGGGTCGGCCGCAAGGTGAACATGATGGAGCAGGTGCTCGATATTCCGGGCCAGGAAATCATCACCAAGGACAATGCCATGGTTTCG
Organism: Allosphingosinicella sp.; assembly: GCA_036732645.1. Classification (GTDB taxonomy): domain Bacteria; phylum Pseudomonadota; class Alphaproteobacteria; order Sphingomonadales; family Sphingomonadaceae; genus Allosphingosinicella. The sequence continues at coordinate 2,828 of DAINCA010000212.1, read as the reverse complement.
ACCGATGGCGTCGTCTTCTTCCAGGTGCTCGATGCCGCCAAGGCCGCCTACGAAGTTTCCGACCTCTACCTCTCGATCATGCAGCTGACGACGACGAACCTTAGAACCGTGATGGGATCGATGGACCTCGACGAGACCCTCTCCAAGCGCGACGAGATCAACGCCCGGCTTCTCTCGGTGGTCGACCAGGCGACCGAAAGCTGGGGGGTCAAGATCACCCGGGTCGAGATCAAGGACATCCGGCCGCCGGCCGATATCGTCAACGCGATGGGCCGGCAGATGAAGGCCGAGCGCGAGAAGCGCGCCGTGATCCTCGAATCCGAAGGGAGCCGGGCGTCGGCCATCCTTCGGGCCGAGGGTGAGAAACAGGCCCAGATCCTCGAGGCGGAAGGCCGGCGCGAGGCGGCGTTCCGCGACGCCGAAGCCCGCGAGCGCGAAGCAGAGGCCGAAGCGAAGGCAACCCAGATGGTGTCCGACGCGATTGCGGGCGGCAATGCGCAGGCGATCAATTATTTCATCGCCCAGAAATATGTCGAAGCCGTCTCGGCCTTCGCACACTCGCCCAACGCCAAGACGATTCTGTTCCCGGTCGAGGCGACCCAGTTGATCGGGACCCTGGGTGGGATCGGGGAGCTTGCGCGCGAAGCCTTGTCCGGACGCGAAAGCGATTCCCAGTCGCTGCCGCGACGCGGCCCGTTTGAGGGAGCGCAGGGGTGAGCCCGTTCGGAATCGACGATCATTGGTGGTGGCTGATCGCCGCCGCTTTGCTCGGCATCCTCGAAATCTTCATCCCCGGCATCTTCCTCGTGTGGATGGCGGCGGCTGCCGCCTTGACCGGAGTGATCGCCGCTTTGCTGCCGATCGCCCTCCCCTTCCAGCTCGCCATTTTCGGGCTTCTCGCGATGGCGGCGGTATTCGGCGGCCGGCGGCATTACGAACGCAATCCGGTGACGAGCAGCGATCCCAGGCTGAACGACCGCACCTCTCGTCTCATCGGCCAGCAAGTGACGGTGATCGGTGCGATCGAACATGGCGAAGGCCGGGTGAAGGTCGGCGATGGGGTCTGGACCGCCCGCGGACCCGACACGCCGGTCGGCGGCAGAGTGATGATCACCGGCGCCGAAGGCGGCTGCCTGCTCGTCGCGCCCTCGAGGGCGCTGCCCGGCCGAGACGAAACGACGCCCGAACTAAACTGAGGCGGAACCTAGACCGGCGAATGCTGGTGGAAAGCGAGCTTCCATCCCTGCGGCCGACGCACATATCCTGAGCCCACAAGCGCAGCATAAGGCTCGCCGTCCGCTCGAACGACGTCGGCGCGATAGCTGATCACGGCAAAGTGCTCGGTCGGGTTGATCACGTGGCGATCGACAATTTTGAGGTCCCGCCAACGATTGGGCATCGATGCCGTCGCCGCGATCTGCTCGCGGGAATGGACCCCGTGCATTTCTCCCATCTGCGGAAAGGCGAGAAGACACTGCTCGTCGAGATGCTCGAGAAAATGCTCCTTGCCCGACATCCAGAACCCTTCCTCGATGCGGAACAGTTCGTCCGAGTCGCTCATCGTCATCCTCCTGCTCGAGTCGCCGCCCGCTTCGGCGCTGATAGCGATTTCGTCAGGTCCGGCTCAACCCAGGCTGCCCGCGCATCCGGTGAGAAGAGGCGCTCCGCGCTGTAGAAACGCAGCGGCCAGTCGCGGCGTCCCTCCGGCGAAAGCAGCAGCGCATTTATCCGTTCGCACAGACCCTTGCCTTCGCTGCGCGAGAGCGACGCACGCACCGCCCGGATCGACACCTGGGTGATCGTCTCGTGATAGCCCTCGGTGTCGCTGTTCACCCCGCCGACGCTCTCGTTATAGCGGCGAATGAGGTCGGGCAGGTCGCGTTCCGGATCGACATCGGGCCGCTCGATGATCAGCCAAGCGCAGGTCGCGAGATGGGCTTCATGAGTCCATTCGGCCTTGGCAAGGCGACGATCGAGGAAGAGCTGGCCGAGCCTTCGGATCGCCGCATCGTCCGCGAACGTTCGAGGTTCATCGTTCATGTCATTTCTCCAAAAAGAAAAGGAGCGCGCCGGCCCTCGCCGACGCGCTCCCGAAGAGCTTCGCAGTTTGAGGCGTCAGGCGACGGGTACGATCGCTTCCTGACGTTGCTGGGCCACTTCGCCGCCCGAGCCAGGAGCGGCGTCGAGCACCGCCTGGTCGACATGAGCGGCGAACTTGGCGAAATTGTCATTGAACAATTTCACCAGTTTGGCGGCGGTGGAATCATATTCGGCCTTGTCGGCCCAGGTCGAACGAGGATCCAGGATATTCGAGTCCACGCCGGGCACGGCGACAGGAACATCGAAGCCGAACCACGGATCCTTGCGGAACGATGCGTTCTTCAGGCTGCCGTCGAGGGCGGCGTTGAGAAGCGCCCTCGTCACCTTGATCGGCATCCGGCTGCCGACGCCATATTTGCCGCCGGTCCAGCCGGTATTGACCAGCCAGCAATCGACCCCGCCCTTGGCGATCCGCTCCTTGAGCAGATTGCCGTAGACCGACGGGTGGCGCGGCATGAACGGCGCGCCGAAGCAGGTCGAGAAGGTCGCTTCCGGCTCGGTGACGCCAATCTCGGTTCCGGCGACCTTGGCGGTGTAGCCGCTGATGAAGTGATACATCGCCTGGTCGGGAGTCAGCCGGGCGATCGGCGGCAGCACACCGAACGCGTCGGCGGTCAGCATGATGACGGTCTTCGGCACCGGCCCCATATTCTCGTCCGAGCTATTGGGGATGAAGTCGATCGGATAGGCGCCGCGACTGTTCTCGGCGAGCGTCGCATCGTCGAGGT
>DAINCA010000211.1:0-2963 GCA_036732645.1 Allosphingosinicella sp. | reverse complement strand
GGTGCCGGGCCATCACTATCAGGTGAGCCTGGCCCAGGAGAATGAGGCGCTTCCCAGCTTCATGCGCTTCGGCGGCAACACCGCCTTCGTCGAAGGCTGGGCGCTCTATGCCGAAACCCTGTGGGACGAACTCGGCATGGAGACCGACCCCTATCAGCGCTTCGGCGGCCTCAACGCCGACATGTACCGGGCGATGCGTCTGGTGGTGGACACCGGCATCCATGCCAAGGGTTGGACCCGCGAACAGGCGATCGCCTACATGCTCGAAAATGGCGGCCTCAGCGAAACTCAGGTGACCAGCGAGGTCGAGCGCTACATCGCCAATCCCGGTCAGGCGCTCGCCTACAAGGTCGGCCAGCTCAAGATCCTCGAGCTTCGCGCCCGAGCCGAGCAGGCGCTTGGGGATCGTTTCGACCTGCGCGATTTCCACACTCAGGTGCTGAATACCGGCGCGCTGCCGTTGACGGTGCTCGAGCGCAAGATCGACGACTGGATCGCACGCCGACGGGCGAGCTAGATCTCCGTTCGTTCGCCGGAGGCAAGCGCTTCGGCGATCAGGCGGCGGCTGTTCTCGACCCCGTACAAGGCGATGAAGCTGCCCATCCGGGGCCCCTGGCTGGTGCCTAGCAGGGTCTCGTACAGGGCCTTGAACCAGTCGCGCAGACTGTCGAACGGGTGGGCCTTACCCACTTCATAGACCTGGTTCTGGATCGTCTCGGCATCGGCGTCTTCCGGGAGCGATTCGAGCCGCGAATCGAGATCGCGAAGCGCGGCCACTTCGATCTCGCTGGGTGGCCGGTGGCGAAGCGAATTGGCGATGAAGTCGCGGAAATAAGCGAGAGCATGTTCGAGCAGATTGTCGAGTTCGGGATGGCTGGAAGGCGAGGCTTCGGGGCAATATCGTTTCACGAAGCCCCAGAGCAGTTCCTTGTCGTCGGTGGATGCGACGGCCACCAGGTTCAGAAGCAAGGCGAAGCTGATCGGCATCCGCGCCGCCGGCACGTCGCCGCGATGGACGTGGTGCACCGGGTTGCCGAGCTTCTTGTCGATCTCCTGAGCCGGATAAGCGGCGAGGAACTGGTAATATTCGTCGACCGCCTTGGGGATGACCGAAAAGCTCAGCTGCTTCGCCTTGCGGGGATCGCGGTAGATATAGAAAGCGAGGCTCTCCTCAGGCGCGTAGGTAAGCCACTCGTCGATGGTGACGCCATTGCCCTTGGTCTTCGAAATCTTCTCGCCATTCTCGTCGAGGAACATCTCGTAATTGAAGCCGTCAGGCGGCCGGCCGCCGAGAATCCGGGCGATCTTGCTGCTCTGGGTGACGCTGTCGATCAGGTCCTTGCCCGACATTTCATAATCTACGCCGAGCGCGACCCAGCGCATCGCCCAGTCGACCTTCCATTGAAGCTTGGCGCCGCCGCCGAGGATCGACTGCTCGATCCGCTCGCCCTCGTCGACGAAGGCGATCAGACCTTGTTCGGGATCGACGACTTCAACCGCGACCTGAAGGACCTTGCCGCTGCTCGGGCTGATTGGAAGCACCGGCGAATAGGTCTTGCGCCGCTCCTCGCCGAGCGTCGGAAGCATGACATCGAGAATGTCGCCGTAGCGGCGAAGAACCTCTTTCAGCGCCTCGTCGAAGCGGCCCGACGAATAACAATCCGAGCTGGCGAGGAACTCATATTCGAAGCCGAACCGGTCGAGGAACTGGCGGAGCAGGCCGTTATTGTGATCGGCGTAGCTCTTGTGGCCACAGCCATAAGGGTCGGGGACGACCGACAGCCGTTGATCGAGGTGCGCATGCATCATGTCCTGGTGCGGTACGCCGGGCGGGACCTTGCGCATCCCGTCCATATCGTCGGAGAAGGCGATCAGCCGGCTGGGCCAGTCGACCATCTCGCTCAAGGCATGCTTCACCATCAGGGTTCGGGCAACTTCCTGAAAGGTGCCGAGGTGCGGCAGGCCCGACGGGCCATAACCTGTCTCGAACAGGATCGGGCGGTCGCCGGGGCCGTCCGGGTAGCGCTTGAGGAGCTTGCGGGCCTCCTCGTAAGGCCAGGCCTTGGAGACCCTTGCCGCTTCCCGAAGCTCGGCTGAGACCGTCACTGTTGCCCTTTCGTTCCGCCCAGTCCATGCACAAAGGATGACGGCCTCTTTGCCTTATCCGGCGCTTCACGCAACCCATGGCGGCATCTGGATCGGCGCCGCGGACGGGCGCGTCGAGGCTGTCGGCCGCGGCGAGGCGATCGCTCGCGCGGCGGAAACGCCGATGATCATGCTGAACGCCCCTCTTGTCGGCAACCGGCTGGGCTATCCGGATCTGTCGGGGCTCGATCTGCTCGAACTGTTCGCCTTCGTCCATCCGGCAAGGTTCGCGGTGCCGACCCCGAAAGGGATGGCGCACGCTCTGGATCTTCCGGAGCCCACCGACGAAGCCGAAGCGGTCAAAATGCTTCGGCGAGCGGCCTCGACCCTGCTGGATACGATCGGCGGAGACTGGCCAGAGCGCGAGGGTGCGTGGGCGACGTCGCAGGCTTTGGCACGCTTGCGCTGGCCGTGGAGCGCGGCCGTCGCCGGCCGCCTTCGGCGACCGGAGCGCGACGAACGCTGGCTCTTCAGCCGGCTCCCGGAATGGGAGGAAAAAGGCGGCCGTCCTCAGCCACGGCCGACCGTCATCGGCGGCGACGAAGCGGTAGACCGCCTGCAGGCTTTGGTCGGACGAACCGCGGAGCCCCGCCAGGGTCAGCGCGATTATGCGGCGGCGGCCGCCACCGTCTTCGCTCCCCGTCGTCAGCCGGAGCATCCCAACCTGCTGCTGGCGGAGGCAGGCACCGGTATCGGCAAGACCCTGGCCTATCTGGCCCCCGCTTCCTTGTGGGCCGCGAAGGCGGAAGGCGCGGTCTGGGTCTCGACCTTCACCAAGGCCCTCCAGCGCCAGCTTGACCGGGAAAGCGGCCGGCTCT
>DAINCA010000210.1:0-2978 GCA_036732645.1 Allosphingosinicella sp. | reverse complement strand
GGCTCAACGAGCTCGGAATCTGCCGCTACGAGCAGATTGCGGGTTTCAACGACAACGAGATCGCCGCGCTCGAAGAGAAACTGGGGCCGTTTCGTGGCCGGTTGAGCCGTGATCGGGTGCGCGAGCAGGCCGATTATCTAGCCCGCGGCGACGTCGACGGATTCGAGGAACGATTCGGCAAATTGAGCGGCTAGATTCTAGCGGCCGGCCGGCGGCGGCACTCAGGCGCGGCGGCGGCGGACGTTCTCGCTGGCCAGCAACTTGTCGATCTTGCGACCGTCCATGTCGACGATTTCGAATTGCCACCCACCGAAGGTAAAGCGCTCCCCCACCTCGGGGATATGGCGGAGCACCGACAGAGCGAATCCCGCCACCGTGGCGTAATCGCGGTCCTCCGGAAGCTTGATGCACAACGGATCGTTGAGGACGTCGGCGGATGCGGATCCCGACACCCACCAGCTGCCGTCGTCGCGCTCGACGACCGGCGGATCGGTGTCGAGGTCGTGATCGGAGGCAAATTCGCCGGCCAAAGCGGTGAGCAGATCCGAAGGCGTCACGAGCCCTTCGAAATGGCCATATTCGTCGTGAACGAAGGCCATCGGCACCTCGGCCTCGCGAAGCACGTTCAACGTGTCCATGGCGTCGAGCTGGTCGGGCACGACCGGCGCCGGGCGCATCAGCTCGCGAAGGTCGAGCTGGCGGCCTTCGATCGCCGCGGTGACGATGTCGCGGGCCTGGACCACCCCGATAAGTTTGTCGACCGAGCCTTCCGCGATGGGGAGGCGGCTGTGCGGCGTTTCAAGCAAGGCAGCCCGGATCGCCTGAGGATCGGAATCGACGTCGAGCCAATCGACCTCGGTTCTTGGGGTCATCACTTCGCGTGTCGGCCGGTCGGCAAGCCGGACGATGCCCGAGATGATCGCCCGCTCGCTTTCCTCGAGGACGCCCGCCGTGGCCGCCTCGGCGACGACAAGATGGAGATCCTCCGCCGTTACCTGGTCTGCCGATTCCCGGCGAAGCCGGAGCAGGCGAAAGATCAAGGCGCTGGTGCGGTCTAGCAGCCAGACGAAAGGCGCCGTCGCCTTTGAAAGCCAGATCATCGGCATCGCCACCCACAAGGCGATCGGTTCGGGCGCGCGCAATGCGAACTGCTTCGGGACCAGCTCGCCGATCACCAGCGACGCATAAGTGGTGAGGATGATCACCAGCCAGAAGCCCGCGGCCAAGGCTGTCTCTGGATCGAGGCCGAGCAAGGCCAGCCGCTGACCGACGGGGCCACCGAGCGCCGATCCGGAATAAGCGCCGGCAAGGATCCCGATCATGGTGATGCCGATCTGAACCGTCGACAGGAAGCGGCCCGGATCGGCCGCCAGCTCGAGCGCGGCCTTGGCGCCGCGGCTGCCGGTGCGGGCCATCGCCTTCAGCCGGGGCCGTCGCGACGAGACGATCGCCAGCTCCGACATGGCGAACAGCCCGTTCAACCCCACGAGGAACAGGATGATGGCCACGTCGAGCCAGGGGAAAGGATCCAGGGGAGGAGGCGCGGACATGGCGTCGGCCTGTTCTTAGGGTGTGTCTCCGATGCCCGCAATGGCCACCGCACGAGACGGACCCGGGCGGAACCTGGGCGGCCAGGGACTGTTTTCCTTACGAATCCGCGGGCGCCACCTGGCGCTATCTCGGATCGCGACCGGAACAATCTCCCGTCGCAGGACATTAGTCGTCATGTTCCGCAATGGAGCATCCCACCGAAAGGAATGCTTATGCCTGTAACCAAGCGTATCGCCACGACTGCTGCCGCGGCTTTTCTACTGACCACCACCGCCGCCTGCGTCACCAATCCGGAGACCGGGCAGCGCGAATTCCCGACCCGGACCGTGATCGGCGCCGGCCTCGGCGCGGTAGGCGGCTATCTTCTCGGCGATCTGATCGGCGGCCGGGGTGACCGGACCGAGCGAATCGTCGGCGCCGGCATCGGCGCGGTCGCCGGTGGCGCCATCGGCCAGTATATGGATCGCCAGGAGCAGGAGCTGAAGCGCCGAACCGAGGGTACCGGCGTGGTCGTCGAGCGTCAGGGCGATGAGATCCTTCTGACCATGCCGTCAGGAATCACCTTCGCCCACGATCGATCGGACATTCAGCCGCAGTTCCAGCCGGTGCTCGACCAGATCGCCCAGACCCTGGCGACCTATCCGTCGACGATGATCGATATCCATGGCCACACCGACAGCACCGGGACCCATGAATATAATCTCGGCCTTTCCCAGCGACGAGCCCAGTCGGTCGCGTCTTATCTGTCGAGCCGGGGTGTCCAGTCGGTCCGGATGGCGACCCAGGGACATGGCGAGACGAGGCTCCTGGTCAATCCGGAGCGGACCGAGGCCGATCGCCAGGCCAATCGCCGGGTCGAGATCAGGGTCGTCCCGGTCCAGCAATAAGGCCGATCAGCGTCGAAGCCGGAAGAATTCGCGAAGCATTTCTCCGGCTTCGGCCTCGCCGATGCCCGAATAGACCTCGGGCGCATGATGGCAGGTCGGCTGCCCGAACAGGCGCGGTCCGTGAAGGACCGCGCCTCCTTTCGGATCGGCAGCGGCGAAATAGAGCCGGGCCACTCGCGCCAGCGCGATAGCCCCCGCGCACATCGCGCAGGGCTCGAGCGTTACCCACAGATCGCAGCCGTCCAGCCGCGGCGAACCCAAGGCGGCAGCGGCCGAGCGCAAGGCGACCATTTCGGCATGGGCCGTCGGATCCTTGCCATCGCGCATCCGGTTGCGGCCGATTGCGATCACCTCGCCGTCACGGGTGACAACGGCGCCCACGGGCACTTCCCCGTCGCGGGCGGCGGCCTGCCCCTCGTCGAGTGCGAGCCGCATCGGTTCGGGCAGCGGAAAGCTCATCGATTGACGCTACGGCACCGCCCGTGACAGCGGCAAGTCTATTGCTGGTTGCCCTGCGGCTGCGGCTGTGGCTGAGGCTGA
>DAINCA010000209.1:0-2985 GCA_036732645.1 Allosphingosinicella sp. | reverse complement strand
CGAGCAGATCGCGCTCGAGGCTGCCCGCATTGACGCCGATCCGGATCGAGCAGCCATTGGCCTTGGCGGCGTTGACGACCTCGCGGACCCGTTCCGCCGAACCGATATTGCCGGGATTGATCCGAAGGCAGGCGGCGCCCGCGTCTGCAGCTTCGAGAGCGCGCTTGTAGTGGAAATGGATGTCGGCGACGATCGGGACCCGAGCGGCCCGGACGATCTGCTTGAGAGCCAGGGTCGATTCCGAGTCCGGGCAGGAGATCCGGACGATGTCCGCCCCGGCCTCCTCGCAGCGCCGAAGCTGATCCACCGTCGCCTTGACGTCGGCGGTCGCGGTGTTGGTCATGGTCTGGACGGTCACCGGCGCGTCGCCGCCCACCGGGACGGCGCCCACCATGATCTGCCGCGACTTGCGCCGCTCGATATCTCTCCAGGGTCGAACCGACATCAGGGCGATATAGGGGAGGGCGGGCGGCGAAGAAAGGCCAGCCCAGCCGCTCGTCAGCCCATGGCGAATTATTCTCCCTGCATCTGCTTCGGCTCAGCCGGCGAGATCGGGCCGATGGGCCCGGACGGCGTCGTTCAGCTGACTGATGCCCTGGTCATAGAAGGTCGTGTTTATGCCGAACGTCTTGCCATCGCTCCGGTCGAAACGGGCGATGCGCTGGATTCCGGCGCGAAGCACGTGAAAGCCGGTGATCCGGTCCCAAGGGACGGGTTGCTCACCGAGCTTGCGCGAATAGATTCCGGACTGGTCGATCCTCGCCTGCGGGCTGGTGTCCATTGCCCGGCGAATGAAGATCAACGCGGCCGCCACGCAGGCCGCGACGATCGCCCAGCCGACGAGCGGGTTGCTCCCGCTCTCCGTCGGAATGACCCCCGCGACGGCGAAACCAAGAATGGACAAAGCCAGTACCATGCCGGCGAGCGCGAAATGGACTCCCCGGGATTGACGCGCCTCATAGACCATCAGAATTCTCCTCTGCCGGACGCCGAAGAGGCTTATCCGTTTCGGAGGCGAAACTCAAAGATCAAAACCGATGCCCAGAATCGCACCGCCGATGATGGCCGCAGCGCTGAGTAAAGCGATCACAATCTTGTGATCCGGCTTGCTGACCCCCGCCCCGCGACCGCCGGAACCTGCCGCAGCGGCGGGCTCGGAGGTCCTCCAGGCGATGATGAGGAAAGCCGCGGTCATGGCCGCCGTCACGACGGCCCAGCTGACGATTTTCGCTGTGGCCGGCTCATCGTCGCCGGCGAGCAGGAAGACGCTGAGGCCGATCATCGCCACGAGGTAGAGACCGGTGATCAGCCAACCGGCGAGCGAATTCGGGGTCATGTTGCAGTGGCGCCCCTTTTTCACGCGAACGAACCAGGCGCGAGTTGCGGCAGGATGGCGAGTCATCGATCTTCCTCCTTTGGCGGACGTCCGCGCTTTCTTTCCTCCGGCGGCGCGACCTTCACACCGCGACGGCCGAGGGCCTCGCGGAGGAGCACCTCGATCTGGGCATTGACGCTTCGGAATTCGGCAGCCGCGCACCGCTCGAGCGCGTCCCACAAGGGCGGCTCGATACGTAACGGATAGGCCTTCTTGGGAGAGTTGGGCACGGGCCCGCTCCTTACTGGTAGAGCGAGCCCGCGTTGATCACCGGCTGGGTGTCGCGCTCGGAACAGAGCACGACCATCAGGTTGGAGACCATCGCCGCCTTGCGCTCGTCGTCGAGGTGGACGACGTCCTTCTCCGACAGGAGCTGGATCGCATTCTCCACCATCGAGACGGCGCCGATAACGATCTTCTGGCGAGCGGCGATCACCGCCTCCGCCTGTTGCCGGCGAAGCATCGCCTGGGCGATTTCCTGGGCATAAGCGAGGTGGGTGAGGCGCGATTCGTCGATCGTGATGCCGGCCCGGGAGACCCGGTCCTGAAGCTCCTTCTCGAGCTCGACGTTGACGACATCGGCGTCGCCGCGGAGCGTCACTTCCTTATGCTCCAGGTCGTCATAAGGATATTGGCCGGCCATCGCGCGTAGCGCGCTCTCGATCTGGATCTCGACGAACTCCATGTAATTGTCGACGTCGAACAGGGCCTGGGCCGTATCCGTCACCCGCCAGACGACATTGGCGGCAATCTCGATCGGGTTGCCGCGAAGGTCGTTCACCTTGAGCTTGTCCGACGTGATGTTGTGGATTCGGGTCGAGATCTTGGTCCGGGTCAACCAGGGCAGGACCCATCGCAAGCCACTGGTCCGATCCGTCCCTTTATAGTCGCCGAACAGGAGGATCGCCGCGGCCTGGTTGGGCTGAAGGAAATAGAAGCCGCAGATGATGAACAGGAAGGCCAGGCCCCCGCCCGCCAGCAAGACGGCGCCGAGAAGGACATTCTCCTCCGTGAGGCTCCAGATGCCGCCGGCCGCGACGGCGAGGGTCAGGAGCAGCACCAGGAGCATGACATAGCCACTGTTCGTTTGAGCGTTACGCTCGCTTGAAAGGCGCAGATCGTGCGCGGTGGTGTCGATCGTATTTGCCATCATCTTCCTCCCGTTTAATGATGATATCATAATTATATCTTGGAAGAAGATTCAAGCGAAATCGTCACGGAGCCGGAAGGGCATTTTCAAAAGGGACTCGGCCCCTCCGGCTGCCATCCTCAACGACCTCGCCGGTGCGATCGTGTCGCAGCCTTATTGTCGCTGTCTGCCGTAGCCCTTAAGGCCGCCGGATAAAGGAGTGATGCGATGCGTTTCCTTCCGCTTTTGTTCGGAGTGCTGATGATGAGCCACGTTGCCGCCAACGCCCAATCAGGCCCCGAACAGAATCGGCCGGCCTGGCGGCTCGTCATCCATGGCGGCGCCGGAGTCATCGAACGTGATCGGCTGACCCCGGAGCAGGATCGGGCGATCCGCTCGGCTCTGGATAGGGCGCTTGCGACCGGATCCGACATACTCGCCCGCGGCGGCAGCGCTCTCGACGCCGTCGAGGCGACCGCCC
>DAINCA010000208.1:0-2998 GCA_036732645.1 Allosphingosinicella sp. | reverse complement strand
CCTCCGGCTCGCGGCCCAGAGGGTGGCTCAAGGTCGCACTGAGCTCGCCGCGATTGATGGGCCCCTCGGGCGCCGTCCCACGCACGAGGAGATGCCTCTTTTCGTCCGGGGCGATCCGGACCTGCCATTGCAAGCGTTCTTGCTCGCGCGCCTCGCGAAGCCAGTCATTATATTTCTGGCTGGCGACGTAGCTGTTGTCGACCACGGTCCCGCCGAAGGTGCGGGTTGCGAAGCCGGCCATCAACAGGTTGACCGATACGACCACACCGAAGAAGGCGACCATGATCGCGGTCATGTGCCAGCCCGTGAACCGCTTGATCATCGTCCGGCCTCCGGTCGCTCGAAAATGCCTTCATCGCTCGTGCTACCGCCTTCTTTGTCGAGCGCGCGAACCTCGAACATAACGTCGCTATGCGTTTCCGCCGAAGGTGGAGCCGCGATGAAGATCCGCCGCCTGGCGACCTGATCGGCGGGGACGGTGACCCGCACGGCGCGCCCGGCGGTCTCGCGACTTCCGCTTTCGTCCCACATCACCGCGCCCTCGAGTCCGGAGATATTGATCTCCATCGGCCGCGGCCTGCTCTGCATGTTTCGGATCCTGACGGTGTAGTTGTTGCGGACGCTGCCATCGGAAAGCTGGACGAAGGTCGGGTTGCGGTCGTGCTGAACGCTGACGTCGATCCGGCTGCGCTGGCCCAAAGCGAACAGCATCCCCAATCCGATTCCGGCCCAGACGAGAAAGTATATGATGGTCCGTGGCCGAAGCAGGCGCTTGACCGGCGATTCGGGGGTCCCACCCTCGGCTGCGATCCTGGTGTCGAGAACAGTCGTGTAACCGATCAGCTTGGGCGGCCGGCCGATCTTCTCCATCACCTGGTCGCAGGCGTCGATACATAGACCGCAGGTGATGCAGCCGATCTGCGATCCTTCCCGGATGTCGATACCCGTCGGGCAGACGGCGACGCAGGCGTTGCAGTCGATGCAGTCGCCGATCTGGGCGCTTTTCTGCGGATTGGCGGCGAGTTCGATGAGCGAAAGGATCCCTGGCTGGGCCTCCGCGCCTGGATCGGCCTCCTCCGGCCGGCGAACGGCCGGTCCGGCGCGCTTGATTCCGTGGGTACGCGGCTCCCCACGCCAATATTTGTAGGTCACCAGCAGCGATTTTTCGTCGAGCATCGCCCCCTGGATTCGTGGCCAGGGACACATGTAGATGCACACCTGCTCGCGCAGCAGGCCGCCAAGGACATAGGTCGTCCCCGCGAGGATCCCGATCGTCGCATAAGCGGTGAACGGCGCATCGCCGCTGAAGAGCTGCCGGGCGAGCGTCGGCGCATCGGCGAAATAGAAGATCCAGGCGCCGCCGGTGGCGACGGCGATCAGCAGCCAGAGCGAATGCTTGGACACCCTCTTGGCGATCTTCCCCGGTCCCCAGGGCGCCTTCTGAAGCCTGATTTGCGCGTTTCGGTCACCCTCGATGAAGCGCTCGATATGGACGAACAAATCGGTCCAGACGGTCTGCGGACAGGCATAACCGCACCAGGCGCGGCCGACCGCCGACGTCACCAGGAACAGGCCGATTCCGGCCATGATGAGAAGCCCGGCGACATAATAGAATTCGTGCGGCCAGATCTCGATCGAGAACATGAAGAAGCGTCGGTTGGCGAGATCGACCAGGACGGCCTGATCAGGCGCATAAGGGCCGCGGTCCCAGCGCAGCCAGGGCGTCACGTAATAAATCGTCAGGGTGATCGCCATGACGGCCCATTTGAACCGGCGGAAGGCGCCGTCGACGGCGCGCGGGAAGACCTTGTTGCGGGCTTCGAACAGCTTCTGACGCGGGCCGGTCAGTTCTTCAGGGGCGGACATTCTCTGCTTCCGGGGTTGCGGCTGCCGCCACGGGCGGGCTGGCCGGCGCTGGCGCTACGAAGGCCTCGCCGCCGCCGAGCGAATGCACGTAAGCGGCGAGCATCTTGATCGTTACGGGATCGAGGCGGCCGCCCCAGGCCGGCATGACGCCATAACGGGAATTGGTCACGGTCGCTCTCAGGGAGTCGCGATCGCCGCCGTAGAGCCAGATCGCATCGGTCAGGTTCGGCGCGCCGAACTGTCGCAGGCCACGGCCGTCGGGGCCGTGGCACGAAGAGCAGTTCGCGGCGAAAAGAGTCGCTCCGCGTCGGGCGCTGACGCTGGCGGCTTCCTGCCCAGAAAGCGTTCGGACATAGGAAACGACGTCCTCGATCTGCTGCGGCTCCATCAGCCCGTCGCGGCCGAAGGCCGGCATGATCGACAAGTGGGTGCTTTCCAGGTCCGGCTGACGGATGCCGAACGCGATCGTGCGATGGATTTCCTGGATATTGCCGCCCCACAACCAGTCGTCGTCGTTGAGATTGGGATATCCGCGGGTGCCGGCCGCGCCCGAACCATGGCACTGAACGCAATGGACCCTGAAGGCTGATCGGCCGCCCTCGACGGCCTGCCGCATGAGCGCGGAATTCTCCGGCAGGCGCTCTATGGGTATCCGCGACAAGGCGGCCTGGATCGGCGCCCGGCGCACCCCCTCCTCGGCGATTTCCTCGGCCAGCTGGCCGCGGCTGGACCATTCGAGCACCCCGGCCGTGGCGCTGTTGATGAGCGGCCAGGCGGGATAAAGAATGGTGTAGACCACCGCCCAGACGATCGTCGCGTAGAGCGTGTAGAGCCACCAGCGCGGCATCGGCGTATCGAGCTCTTCGATCCCGTCCCATTCATGGCCGACGGTCTGCGTGCCGGTCGCTTCGTCGATCCGCTTATTTTCGGCCATCGTCGCCGTCCTCTTTCTCGAAAATGCTCATCGACGCTTGCTCATGGTGCTCCTTCGCGCCCCTTCGAAAGGTCCAGGCGACGAGGACCAGGAACATCAGCGCCATGAAGAGGAGGCCGTAGCTGTCGGCGAACTGGCGCGCCGCTTCGTAGTTCATCGCGCCTGCTCCCTTGGCCGGGCGGCGTCGAAGTCGACCAT
>DAINCA010000207.1:0-3029 GCA_036732645.1 Allosphingosinicella sp. | reverse complement strand
CCCACAGGCCGCAATCGCGACCGCGGATCAGCGGCGAGGTGGTCATGAAGACGGCCGTTCCGGGGACTCGGGCCGCGCTGTTCGCCGCCGATTTGATGAAGACCTTCACCGGCATCGCCCCCTCGTTCATCCGGGCGATCATCAGCTTGCGGCCGCGCGCCCAGGTCGTGAGCAAAGTGAAGATGACGACTCCGACCAGAAGCGGGAACCAGCCGCCGTCAGGCACCTTGGTGAGGTTCGCGGCGAAGTAAGTAGCGTCGACGATGAAGAAGACGGCCAGCAACGGGATCGAGGCCCAGCGCGGCCATTTCCAGAGCGAGAAAAGCAACACCGCGAGCAGGCAGGTATCGATCAGCATCGCGCCGGTGACGGCGACGCCATAAGCGGCGGCGAGATTGCTCGAATTCTGGAAGGTGAGAACCAGCAGGATGACCATCACCATCAGCGCGTTGTTGACGACCGGAATGTAGATCTGGCCCGCCGCTCTCGCGCTGGTGTGGGTGATCCGCATTCTCGGGATGAACCCCAGCTGGATCGCCTGCTGGGTCACCGAGAAGGCGCCGGAGATCACCGCCTGGCTGGCGACGATCGTCGCCAAGGTCGCGAGGATGACCAAAGGCAGCTGGAACCATTGCGGCGCGAGCATGAAGAAGGGGCTGGTGATGGTGCTCGGATCGTCGATCAGAAGGGCGCCCTGCCCCATATAGTTGAGCATCAGTGCCGGCATGACGAAGAAGACCCAGGCGTTGCGGATCGGCTTGCGGCCGAAATGGCCCATGTCGGCGTAGAGCGCCTCGGTGCCGGTAACCGCGAGCACGACCGAGCCCAGAGCGAGAAAGCCGAGCCATTTGTCGATCAGGAAGAAATTGAGCGCGTAATAAGGATTGAGCGCCCACAATATGTCCGGGTGCCGGGCCACGCTCGCGGCGCCGAGCACGGCCAGGGTTCCGAAATAGAGCACCACCACCGGGCCGAACAACGCGCCCACCTTCGCTGTGCCCGTGCGCTGGAGAAGGAACAGGAAGACGAGAAGAGCGATGGCGATCGGCACCACAAGTGGTTTTAGGCCCGCCTGCACGACGGTCAGCCCCTCCACCGCGGACAGCACCGAGATAGCCGGCGTGATCATCGAATCGCCGTAGAACAAGGCGCAGGCGAATACGCCGAGCAAGACGATGCCGGTCGACCAGCGCAACTGGGCCTTGCGCGACACCAAAGCCAGCAAGGCGAGGCTTCCGCCCTCCCCCTTGTTGTCGGCGCGCGTGAGGATGATGATGTATTTGACGCTGACGACCAGCATCATCGACCAGAAGATCAGCGAGATGACCCCGAACACCTGGATCTGGTTGATCGGCAAGGGGTGGGAGCCGGCGAAGGTCTCGCGCAACGCATAAAGGGGGCTGGTGCCGATGTCGCCGAAAACGACTCCAAGCGCCAGCAGCGTCAGGCTCGCGATACTCGCCTGAGTTCCATGGTGCCCGGCGGGGCGATCCGCGGGCTCTATCGGGGCAACAGCGCTGTCGTTCATCGGGTCAGAGACGTAAGCCGTCCGACTTCCTCTACTGCGCCCCGGGTGGCAAGGCGGCGCGGGGCTTAGCACCGCCTCACGGCGTTCGCAACGGCGACAAAGGCAATCCGTCCCGCTATAGCCCCGCCGATTTTGCCAACCAGGGAGCCTCAAACATGCGCGTCGGCGTGCCGAAGGAAATCAAGGTCCATGAATATCGGGTCGGGCTGACGCCGGCCTCGGTGGCGGAGCTCACCGCTGCGGGGCATGAGGTTATCATCGAGACCAAGGCCGGGCTCGGCATCGATTTCGACGATCAGGCCTATGTCGATGTCGGAGCGCGAATCGTCGGCACGGCGGCCGAGGTCTTCGCATCCTCCGACATGATCGTGAAGGTGAAGGAGCCGCAGGCGTCCGAAATCGCCCTGCTCGAACCTCGCCACGTGCTCTTCACCTATCTCCATCTGGCGCCCGATCCCGAGCAGACGAAGGGTCTGATCGCTTCAGGCGCCACCTGCATCGCTTACGAGACGGTGACGGCCAACGACCGCTCATTGCCATTGCTGAAGCCGATGAGCGAGGTCGCCGGACGGATGTCGATCCAGGTGGGCGCCCATTATCTCGAGAAGGAGCAAGGCGGCCGGGGAGTTCTGCTCGGCGGAGTCCCAGGCGTCGCGCCGGCCAAGGTCACAATCCTTGGGGGCGGCGTTTCCGGGGTCAATGCCGCGCAGATGGCTGTCGGCATGCGCGCCGACGTCACCATCTACGATATCTCGAACAGCCGGCTCGCGGAGCTCGACATGTTCTTCGGCAGCCAGATCAAGACCGCTTATGCCTCGAAGGCGGCGATCGCCAGCGCGGTCGCCGATTCCGAGCTGGTGATCGGCGCGGTGCTGATCCCCGGCGCTGCGGCGCCCAAGCTCGTCACGCGCGACATGCTGAAGACGATGAAACGCGGCTCGGTGCTGGTCGATATCTCGATTGACCAGGGGGGCTGCTTCGAAACCTCCCGGCCGACGACCCACAGCGATCCCGTCTACGAGATCGATGGGGTGATCCATTATTGCGTCGCCAACATGCCCGGCGCGGTGGCCCGCACGTCGGCGTTCGCGCTCAACAATGCGACCTTGCCGTTCGTTCTCAAGATAGCAAGCCAGGGCGCTGAAAAGGCTATGCAATCTGATCCGCATTTGGCCAACGGCCTGAACGTCTCGAACGGCAAGATCCGGCATCGCGCCGTCGCCGAAGCGCTCGATCTGCCGTTCGAAGCGGTAAGCGACTTCGACGGGACCTGATCAGGAAGCCGGTGGCGGTCCCGGTATCTGGCCAAGCATCCTGGCCCGTTCCAGCGCCTGCAGCCTCTCCTCCACGACCGGCCGGTAAGAAGCGTCGGCCGGCGCCGAAGCGAGCAGACCGCGCCAGATTCGCTCGGCCTCGTCGAACTGCCCGCCTTGGGCAAGGGCGAGACCGTAGAAGAAACGCGGGCCGGGATGGTCGGGCGCCAGTTGCGCGGCCCGCTGGA
>DAINCA010000206.1:0-3068 GCA_036732645.1 Allosphingosinicella sp. | reverse complement strand
GGTGCGAATGGCCGGGTTGCTCGCAGGGCTGCCGGATCGCTCCGGCGGCGTGACCCTCAACCGGCTCTGCGGATCCGGCATGGACGCGGTCGCGATGGCCGCCCGCGTCATTCGGGGCTCGGAGGCCGACATCATCGTCGCCGGGGGTTCGGAGAGCATGAGCCGGGCGCCATTCGTCATGGCCAAGGCGACCAGCGCGTTCGACCGCAACGCCGAGATGTACGATACGACGATTGGCTGGCGCTTCGTCAATCCGAAGATGAAGCAGGCTTATGGCGACGACACGATGCCGAGCACGGCCGAGAACGTCGCCCACGATTTCCAGATCGGCCGCGAGGACCAGGATCTGTTCGCCGTCCGCAGCCAGGAGAAGGCATCGCGAGCGCAGGGGAGTGGCCGTCTCGCCGCCGAGATCGTCGCGGTCTCGATTCCCCAGCGCAAGGGCGATCCGGTCTTCGTCGATCGCGACGAACATCCCCGCCAGACCAGTGTCGAGGCGCTCGCGAAGCTGAAGCCGATCGTTCGCTCTGACGGGACCGTGACGGCCGGCAACGCCTCCGGCGTCAATGACGGTGCGGCTGCGCTGATCGTGGCGACGGAAGAGGCGGCGAGACGCAATGGGCTCACGCCGCGCGCCCGCTTCCTCGGCGCGGCAGTCGCCGGCGTGCCGCCGCGGATCATGGGCATCGGCCCGGCGCCGGCGAGCGAGAAATTGCTCAAGCGTCTCGGCCTGACGATCGCCGACATGGAAGTAATCGAGTTGAACGAGGCCTTCGCCGCCCAAGGCCTCGCGGTGATGCGCCAGCTCGGCCTTGCCGACGACGACCCAAGGGTGAATCCCAACGGCGGCGCCATCGCACTGGGTCACCCGCTCGGCATGTCCGGCGCGCGACTGCTGCTCACGGCGACCGAGGAATTGCAGCGAACGGGCGGTCGCTATGCGCTGTGCACCATGTGCATTGGCGTCGGCCAGGGCATCGCCAGCGTGATCGAAAGGGTCTGAATCATGACAGACCGGCAAAAGCAGATGGCCACGGCATTCATTTTCGGGTGCTGACCGTCGTCGCGATCGCCTTCCTGATCTGAACCTTGCGTCGCACGGCGGCGTCGTGCGTTGAGATGGGAAGGCCCGTCGGGATTCATTGACCGCTCGGTCGACGAACATTATCTGGGAGAGGCAGGAGCGTCACGATGTACACGACCGAATTGCAGAAATCGAAGCCGGTCCAGAGCCTCGAGGATCCCGAAAAGCTGGCCGCCTTCGAAGCTCGAGTGGCTGCGGACGAGTTCATCGAGCCCAAGGACTGGATGCCTGAAGCCTATCGCCGCACGTTGACGCGCCAGATTTCCCAGCATGCCCATTCCGAGATCGTCGGCATGCTGCCCGAGGGCAACTGGATAAGCCGGGCCCCATCTTTACGCCGAAAGGCGATCCTGCTGGCGAAGGTCCAGGATGAAGCCGGCCACGGTCTCTATCTTTACTCCGCCGCGGAGACGCTCGGCACGAGCCGTGAAGAGATGATCGAGGCCCTCCACAGCGGCAAGGCCAAGTACAGCACCATCTTCAACTACCCCACTTTGACCTGGGCGGATATCGGCGCGATCGGCTGGCTTGTGGACGGCGCCGCAATCATGAACCAGGTGCCGCTTCAGCGCACGTCCTATGGGCCTTATGCGCGGGCGATGGTCCGGGTCTGCAAGGAATAGAGCTTCCATCAGCGCCAGGGCTACGAGATCATGATGCATCTCTCCGCCGGCACCGCCCAGCAGAAGCGCATGGCGCAGGACGCTCTCAACCGCTGGTGGTGGCCGTCCTTGATGATGTTCGGTCCGCCGGACGCGGACAGCCCCAATACCGCCCAGTCGATGCGCTGGCGGATCAAGCGCGACACCAATGACGAGCTTCGCCAGAAGTTCGTCGACATCACCGTGCCGCAGGCGGAGGCTCTGGGCCTCTCGGTACCAGACCCCGATCTGAGCTGGAACGAAACCAAGAGCGGATATGATTTCGGCGACGTGGACTGGGAAGAATTCTACGCTGTCGTCAAAGGCGAAGGTCCGGTCGCCAAGGAGCGGATGAAGGCTCGCCGCGACGCCTGGGAGAATAATGCCTGGGTTCGTGAAGCGGCGGCGGCTTATGCCGGCAAGCATGCCCGCCAGTCGGAGGCGGCATGAACGACTGGCCGCTCTGGGAAGTGTTCGTCCGAGCCAAGGGCGGAATGTCGCATCGCCATGTCGGCAGCGTTCACGCGCCCGACCCGGAGATCGCGCTTCGGCACGCGCGCGACACCTACACAAGGCGAATGGAGGGTGTCAGCCTATGGGTGGTTCCGTCGGCGCGGATCGTCGCGTCCGACCCATCCGATGACTCGACGATGTTCGATCCTGCCGAGGACAAGATCTACCGCCACCCGACCTTCTACGACATTCCGGACGACGTGAAGCACATCTGATGGCATCTTTGCCCCCGATCGACCTCCCGAGCCATGCCACCGGAGAGGGGGCTTTCGACGCCCCGCCGGTTTCGGGCGAAAGCCTGGTGCTTTTCGACTATCTGCTGCGGCTCGGCGACGACAGCCTGATCCTTGGCCAGCGCCTTGGCGAACATTGTGGCCACGCCCCGTCGGTGGAGGTGGATCTCAGCCTCGCCAATATGGCCCTCGATCTGATCGGGCAGGCGACGCATTTCCTCAATCGGGCGGGCGAGGTGGAAGGGCAGGGACGCGACGGCGACAAGCTCGCTTTCCATCGCGACGTCCTCGATTTCCGTAATTGCTGGCTGGTCGAGCAGCCGAACGGCGACTTCGCTCAGACAATGGCGCGCCAGTTCCTCTTCTCGACCTGGCAGAAGCTGCTTTTCGATCGACTGCAGGCTTCGACAGACGAGTTCCTGGCCTCGGTGGCGGCCAAGGCGGTGAAGGAAGTCGCTTACCATCAGGAGCTCAGCGCCGAATGGGTGATTCGCCTCGGCGACGGCACTGACGAGAGCCGCCAGCGAATGATGGACGGCCTGGACTGGATGTGGCGCTTCATTCCCGAATTGTTCGAAATGGACGAAATCGCGACCC
>DAINCA010000205.1:0-3098 GCA_036732645.1 Allosphingosinicella sp. | reverse complement strand
TGCCGTCGCGAGTCACGTTCACTTCGACGGAACGGTTCTCTGCACGAACCGTCGCCGGCCGGTCGGAGTTCGCGCAGGCCGCCATCAGCAAGACCGTCACGAGGACGATGAGGCGAACCAAACTATCGGTCTCCCATCTGCGTGATGATGAAGGCGAAAGCCTCGGCGACTTCCTTAAGGCTGTCCCAGCGGCCCGATTTGCCGCCATGCCCGGCGCCCATGTTGATCTTCAGGAGCAGGAGATTGTCGTCGGTCTTGGTCGCCCGAAGCTTCGCCGCCCATTTGGCCGGCTCCCAATAGGTCACCCGCGGATCGTTGAGGCCGCCGGTGATGAGCATCGGTGGGTAATCCTGAGCCTTGACGTTGTCATAGGGGCTGTAGGACCGGATCCGTTCGAACGCTTGGCGGTCGAGGATCGGATTGCCCCATTCCGGCCATTCGCCCGGCGTCAGCGGCAAGGTGTCGTCGAGCATCGTCGCAAGCACGTCGACGAACGGAACGTCGGCGACGACCGCCCCCCACAGATGCGGATCGCTGTTGGCGACGACGCCCATCAATTTGCCGCCGGCGGACCCACCCTGGATGGCGATCCGGCCGGGACGCGCGAATCCGGCTTCGACCAGGCCGTTGGCGGAATCGACGAAGTCGTTGAACGTGTTCGTCCGTTTTTCCAGCTTGCCGTCGAGGAACCAGCCATAACCGAGATCGTCCCCGCCGCGAATATGGGCGATCGCGCAGGCGAAACCGCGGTCGATGAGGCTGAGACGGCTGGTCGAGAAGGTCGGTGGGATCGCGATCCCGTAGGCGCCGTAGGCATAAAGATAGAGCTTGCCGCTGCCATCGCGGGGAAAGCCTTTCCGGTAGACCAGAGACACCGGCACCTGCTTGCCGTCGCGGGTAGGCAGCATCAGCCGCTCCGTCTCGTAGAGGGAGCGGTCATAGCCCGAAGGCACCTCCTGCACCTTCAGGGTTTCGAGCCGGTCTTCGGCCGGATGATAATCGTAGACGGTGGTCGGCGTGACCATCGAGCTGTAGCCGACACGATAAGCGGAGGGTGCGAACTCCGGCGTGGAGCCGAGCGAAGCCGTGTAGCTGGCTTCGGGGAAGGCGATCCGTTTCTCGTCGCCCGAATAAGTGCGAAGCCGGATCTGATCGAGGCCGTGCACCCGTTCCTCGATCACCAGATGATCGCGGAACGCCGTCACCCCGCGCAAATAGACCTGATCCGAGCCCGCGACGACGGTCTTCCAGTCATCGGGCCGCGCCGGATCGGCTTCGGCAAGGCGGAAGTTGATGTGCTCGTCATTGGCGAGGATCCACAATTTCCCGTGTGCGCAGTCCGCCGAATAGGTCCGGTTCGGTTCTCGGCGTGAGATCAGCACCGGTTCCGCGGTCGGATCGCCGGCGGGGACGAAGCGGACTTCAGTAGAGCTGTTGTCGCCGGTGGCGATGAAAATAAGGCGTCGGTCGTGG
This sequence comes from Allosphingosinicella sp., assembly GCA_036732645.1. Classification (GTDB taxonomy): domain Bacteria; phylum Pseudomonadota; class Alphaproteobacteria; order Sphingomonadales; family Sphingomonadaceae; genus Allosphingosinicella. Next base: position 1,625 of record DAINCA010000205.1, on the reverse strand, counting down.
CTCCGGCCGATGCCGACGGAAAAACCGGGATCCTCGGTTTCCTCGTAAAGGGTGACGGCTTCCTCCGGAGATGCTCCGAGACGATGGAAGCGGGCGCGATAGCTTCGCCAATTTTCGTTCACCTCGGTGAAGACCAGGCCACTTCCATCGGCGGTCCAGACCGGCGCGCCGATGCCGACCTCGGTGACGGTCTCCACGTCCTCGCCGGTCGCGAGATCGCGGACCCGAAGCTTGAACCGCTCGGATCCGTCATCGTCGATCATCGTCGCAAGGCAGCGGGCATCGGGACTGATCTGGATCGCGCCCAGCCGGAAATATTCACGGCCCTCGGCGGCGGCCGGCTCGTCGAAGATCAGCTCGTCGGCGCCGCCCTCCACGGCCCGGCGATACCATTTGCGATATTGGGCGCCCGCCTCGAATGCCCACCAATAAAGATAGTCGCCGTCCTTGACTGGGACCGACCGGTCGTCCTCCTTGATCCGGCCCTTCATCTCCTGGAACAGATCGTCGATCAGCTTTTTGTGAGGCGCCATCGCGGCTTCGAAATAGGCGTTTTCGGCCTTCAGATAATCGAGCACCTCAGGCCGCTCGACCTTGGGATAATCCGGATCGCGAAGCCATGCCCACGGATCCTGGATGCTGATCCCGTGGCGTTCGTAGCTGAAGGGGCGCTGCTCGGCGATGGGCGGGGCGGGGAGTGTGGGCATACGTCTCTTCCGGTCGGCTCGTGGCTGGGCTATCGGCTCCCCATAGAGCAATGCGCGGAAAGGTGAATTCGGCTTTTCGGCGCGTTGAGACGTTGAAGGCCCTGGCCGCCCGCGGAGATTGACCATGTCCACTTATGAAGCACGCCTTCAGGCGCTGCGCGATCAGCTCAAGGCCGACCGGCTCGACGGCTTCGTCGTCCCGCTCACCGACGAGCATATGAGCGAATATGTGGGAAGCTATGCGCAGCGTCTCGCCTGGCTGACAGGCTTTCAGGGCTCGGCCGGTTCGGCGGTGGTGCTTCCCGAGGAAGCCGCCATCTTCACCGACGGCCGCTACACGCTTCAGGTCCGGGCCCAGGTCGACGGCCGCCACTGGAGCTATGAATCGGTCCCTGAGACCAGCATCGCCGACTGGCTCAAGACCCATGCGCCGGACGGGGGCCGGATCGGCTACGATCCCTGGCTCCACACCAAGGATTGGGTGACGAAGGCCCGCGAGGCCCTGGCCCAGAAAGGCGCCGAACTGGTCGCGGTGGGCCGCAATCCGGTCGACGCGGTGTGGTCGGACCGGCCGGAACCGTCACGAGCACGTCTGATCGTCCACCCCGACCGGTTTGCCGGAAAGTCTTCTGCGGCGAAGCGCCAGGAGATGGCCGACTGGCTGAAGGAGCAGGGAGCGGACGCGGCGGTCCTGGCGGCGCTCGATTCGATCGCCTGGACGTTCAATGTTCGCGGCCAGGACGTCGAACATACCCCAGTCGCTTTGTCGTTCGCATTGGTACATGCCGATGGAACTGCGGATCTGTTCGTCGCCTCGGAAAAGATCGGCGACGATGTTCGCAAGCATCTCGGCAACGGCGTCAGGGTCCACGAGCGCACCGAGTTCGAGCCGAAGCTTGCGGCCTTGGCGGGGAGCAA
>DAINCA010000204.1:0-3102 GCA_036732645.1 Allosphingosinicella sp. | reverse complement strand
ACGAACGGGTCCGGAAAATTCTCGTCGAGGAGCAGTTGCGGTGCCCGTGCGCCCAGCGAGCGGACCGGAGTCTCGCCTGCTGGGTCACCCGGACAGGGCTGGGGTCCGGCCGAAGGCTGGAGAGCGAGACTGGCTGATGCGAGCAGGAGGCTCGCCAATGGAGCAAGGAGGCGGGCAGTTCGACCGAACGGCATAAGCACGCAGTGCTAAACGCTTTTGCGCAGCGAACAACTCATGCGGTCCGGTTTGGCGCCACGCCAATCAGCGCAATCAGTCGAGACGACGGCCGCCAACCGCCGGCTCGCCCGGCGCCGGGAAACTGAGATAATGGAGGCGCCTGACTTCGCGCCGGCCGCGAACCACCGTGTCGAGAATAAGCCCGCACATGAAGCTCAAGGCCGCGACGATCATCAGGCCGGTGGCGAGCACGGCCGTCGGGAAACGCGGCACGAGGCCGGTTTCGACATAAGTGATCGCGAGCGGAATGGTGAGGACGATCGCCAACGCGGCCAGGAACAGGCTGAAGCTGCCGTAGAACAGCACCGGGCGCTCGATCCGGAACAGATGGAGGATCGTCGTCATGATCCGCCACCCGTCCCGATAGGTCGATAATTTCGAAGCCGATCCTTCCGGCCGGGCGCCATAAGCCGTCACGACCTCGGCGACCGGCATCGCCAGCTCGAGCGCGTGGACGCTGATTTCGGTCTCAGTTTCGAAGCCGCGCGCGAGCGCTGGGAAGGACTTGGCGAAGCGGCGCGAGAAAACGCGGTAACCCGAGAAGATGTCGCTGAACGTCCGCCCGAAGAGACTGGCAAGAAGGCCGGTGAACAGCCGGTTGCCGAGCCGGTGCCCGCGCCGATAGGCCTCTTCGACTTCGGATTTGCGAGCGCCGACCACCATGTCCAATTGCTCGTCGAGCAACCGTCTCACGAGCTCCGGCGCGGCGGTCGCGTCGTAGGTCGAGTCGCCATCGGCCATGACATAGATGTCGGCCTCGACGTCGGCGAACATTCGGCGGACGACATGGCCCTTGCCCTGCATGCGCTCGGTTCGAACGATCGCGCCCGCCTCCGCTGCAACCTCGCGGGTGCGGTCGCTGCTATTATTGTCATAGACGTAGATCGCCGCGCCGGGCAGCGACGCCCGAAAGCCGGCGACCGTCTGGGCGATCGCGGCTTCCTCGTTGAAACAGGGCAAGAGCACCGCAATTCGCAGCTCAGTCGAAAAGTTCGGCATTCACATCCCCCGCCGATCGGCCCGAGCCCGTCCAGGACCGCCCTCCTTTAAGGAGAAGGCCGGCTTCCGGACAATGGCCGAGTAGGGTTTGCCCGGCAATCCTGCCCGCCGCACCCGATCGATCAGCTCTTCTTGGCCGCCTTCTTCGCTGGAGCCTTTGCCGGTTTGTCGGCAGCGGCTTCGGCCTTCTTTGCCGGGGCCTTGGCCGGCTTGTCGGCAGAAGCCTTCGTCTTCGCCGCCGTCTTTGCCGGAGCCTTGTCGCCTTCGACCTCTTCGGCGGAGGCCTTGCCCTTCGCGGCCTTGGCCGGCGCATCGGCTTTCTTGGCCGCCGACTTCTTCGCCTTGGCGCCCTTGCCCTGATCGTGACCGTGGTCGTGACCGCAGCCCGGCCCGTGAACGTGCGTGTCCTCGGCCTCGATTGCCGCCTCGAGCTCCTCGCGCTTCACGACCCGCTCATTGATCTCGGCCTTGCTGAACAGATGATCGACGACCTTGTCTTCGAACAAAGGTGCGCGAAGCTGGGCCGCGGCCATAGGATCCTGGCGCACATAATCGGCGAAACGCTGACGGTCCTCAGGCTTATATTGCTGAGCCGCCTGGCCGATCAGCTGGTTCATCTCCTGCTGGCTCACCTGAATTCCCGCCTTCTGGCCGATTTCGGAGAGCAGCAGTCCGAGCCGAACGCGACGCTCGGCGATATCGCGATATTCCTGGCGGTCCTTTTCCATCTCCGCTCGGGCCGCCTCGGGGTCGGGCTCATGGCTCGCTTCATGTTCGAGCTGGCGCCAGATCTGGTCGAACTCAGCGTCGACCATCGATTGCGGGACCGGGAAATCGTAGGAAGCGGCGAGCTGATCGAGCAGCTGGCGCTTCATGTGGGTCCGGGTCAGGCCACCGAGCTCCTGCTCGACCTGGCTCTTCAACAGTCCGCGCAGTTGATCGATTCCCTCCAGGCCCATCGACTGGGCGAAAGAATCGTCCGCCTTCACCTCGCGCGGCACCTGGACCTCGTTGACGGTGACGTCAAAGGTCGCATCACGGCCTTTCAGGTAAGCGGTCGGATAATCCTCCGGGAAAGTCACCTTGACGACGCGCTGGTCGTTGGCCTTGGCGCCGACCAGTTGATCCTCGAAACCGGGAATGAGACGGCCCGAGCCAAGCTCGATCGACATGCCCTCGCCCTTGCCGCCTTCGAATGGCTCGCCATCGACCTTGCCTTCGAAATCGATGATCAGGAGGTCGCCCTGGCGCGCGACCTGCTTGGCAGGTGCCGGATCGAAGCTCTTCTGGCCTTCGGCGAGTTTCATCACCGCTTCGTCGAGCATCTCGTCGGACGGCTCGACTCGAAGCCGCTCGATCTTCAGGCCCTCCAGTTCCGCTTCCGGCACGTCAGGAAGGGCTTCGACCTCGACCTTCACGACCGCATCCTTGCCGACGCCGCCTTCCTCGAGTTCGACGCTCGGCTGCATCGCCGGGCGGATCTTCTGCTCGTCCATGAGCTTCTGGACGCCTTCCTGGACCGCCGTCTGGAGCGCCTGCTGCTCGAGCGCCGGACCGTGCATCTTTCGGACCAGATTGGCGGGTACCTTGCCCGGCCGGAAGCCCGGCATCCGCACCTGAGGCGCGATCGACTTCAGTTCCTGGTCGACTTTGGCGTCGATCTCCTTGGCCGGAATGGTAATTCGAAAGGCGCGCTTCAGCCCCTCGTTCAACGTCTCAACGGTCTGCATGGATGATCGAACCTTATTCCGGATATGAGGCCCTTCGCGAGCGGTCGCGAAGCTGGTGCGGGCGGAGGGACTCGAACCCCCACGGTTGCCCACTGGAACCTAAATCCAGCGCGTCTACCAGTTCCGCCACGCCCGC
>DAINCA010000203.1:0-3108 GCA_036732645.1 Allosphingosinicella sp. | reverse complement strand
GACATGAGCCGGCAGATCATCGATCTCACCCGCTTCCTCGCCGCCGTCACCGGTGGCCCCTCCGACTAGACGGTTGAGGCCAGGATCCGGGCGTAGAGGCCCGGATCGACGTTTCCCCCGGAAACCACCACCACAGACCCGTCGGGCACGTCTTCCCGGCCCGACAGCAAGGCAGCGAGCGCGACCGCGCCGCCTGGCTCTGCGACGATCCGAAGCCGGCCAAAACCGGTCACCATCGCCGCCGTCACTTCCGATTCGCTGACGGCGATTCCCCGCGCACCGGCCGCCCCCAGAGCTTCCAGCGTGAGCGGCGAGACTTTCTTGGTCTGAAGCGCGTCGCAGCGGGTCGGCGGCGCCGGCTCCTCGACCGGCACGATTCTTCCAGCCTCGAGCGAGCGGGCCATGTCGTCCCAGCCTTCCGGTTCGACGGTCACGATCGTCGTTTCCGCCAGCGCCAGCGCGATCCCGGCAGCCAGGCCGCCTCCGCCGCAAGGGGTGAGCAGCATCGGCGGCGCCCGGCCGAGCTGATCCCTTATCTCGACCCCGACGCTGCCCTGGCCTTCGATGACGTCGACGTCGTCGAAGGAGGGGACCAGGGTCGAGCCCCGCTCCTTCGCCAGCCGAGCGCCGATCTCCTCACGGCTTTCGGTGGCGCGGTCGTAAGGAACGATCTCCGCCCCAGCCGCGCGCGTTGCATCCATTTTTACCGCCGGCGCGTCCGACGGCATGACGATCGTCGCCGATATGCCCAGCCTTTGTGCCGCCAGCGCCACGCCCTGGGCATGGTTTCCGGACGAAAACGCCACCACGCCGCCGGCTCTTTCAGAAGCGTCGAGCTGCAATAATCGGTTGGTCGCGCCGCGCAGCTTGAAGCTGCCGCCTTGCTGCAGACACTCCGCCTTGATCCAGATGCGCCGGCCCCGCCAATCGAGCGGAAGCAAAGGTGTTCGGGTCACGGCCGCGGCGATACGCCTTGCCGCAGCGCTGACACCGTTCGCCGTAGGCTTTCTCTCTTGCATTCAAGCCTCTGGAAACACGTGGAAATTCGCAGGTCTTTACAGGGGGGTGCAACGACCATATATCGCCCCCGCAGCCCCATGGGGACTTCCAAACCGCAAGGCTGCCTTGTCGTCAACTAATCTCCTGGAGGTCCCTTGAGTTGCACAGCCATCATAGCGCGCTGGGGCTAGCTACCGCCCCGACCGGCATCGCTTGCGCTGCCGTGATCGCGAAGCAGAATCCGGTTCAACCGGTGACGCTTCTTCGTCCGCACGCCGCCCGGCGCGCCGCCCGCTTCTTCGTCGAGAAGTTTCCGGGCCGCTCGCTTTATGCGGTGAAGGCCAATCCGTCACCGGAGCTCCTCGTTATCCTCTGGGAGAGCGGAGTCACGCATTATGACGTGGCGTCGATCGCGGAGGTGCGTCTGGTCGCCCAGACCCTGCCGGAGGCCGTCTTGTGCTTCATGCACCCGGTGAAGGCCGAGGAAGCGATCGAGGAAGCTTATTTCACGCATGGGGTTCGCACCTTCTCGCTCGACACGATCGACGAGCTGGACAAGATCCTTCGCGCCACCCGCGGCGCCGAGGATCTCAACCTCCTGGTTCGGATTCGGGTCTCTTCGGAGCATTCCAAGCTCAGCCTGGCTTCGAAGTTCGGCGCCGAGCCGGACGAGATGAAGGCGTTGCTGATGGCGGCCCGGCAGGCGTCCGACGCGCTGGGCATCTGCTTTCACGTCGGCAGCCAGGCCATGTCTCCTGCCGCCTTCGGCGAAGCCCTGGAGCGGGTTCGTGCCGCGATCGTCGAGGCCGCGGTGACGGTCGATATCGTCGATGTCGGCGGCGGCTTCCCGTCCGTCTACCCGGGCATGGAGCCGCCTCCGCTGGAGACCTATTTCGAGATCATCCACCGCGGCTTCGAAAGCCTGCCGATCTCTTATTCGGCCGAGCTGTGGTGCGAGCCGGGCCGCGCGCTGTGCGCGGAATATGCCAGCGTCCTGGTCCGGGTCGAGAAGCGGCGTGGCGATCAGCTCTACATCAACGACGGCGCCTACGGGGCGTTGTTCGATGCGGCGCATATCGGCTGGCGCTTTCCGGTCCAGCTGATCCGCGACGTCGAATCGGAGACGCGGGACATGTCGTTCAGCTTCGACGGCCCGACCTGCGACGACCTGGACCATATGGCGGGACCGTTCATGCTTCCGGCGGACGTCTCCGCCGGGGACTATATCGAGATCGGCATGCTCGGCGCTTATGGCTGCGCGATGCGCACCGGCTTCAACGGGTTCGGCGACGTCGCCAGGGTGATCGTCGATGACGAGCCGATGGCGTCTTTGTACGCGATCGGCGAGGAACGGCCGGCCGTCTCGAACGTCGTCCAGCTGTAGCTCAAGGCAGCCTGATCGCCCGATCCACGGGCGTTCCACATTTCGCGACAGCGGGTTGGGCTCGACGAGCTCGGCCCGAACGGAGTTTTGGAGACTGAAATGAACGACCTTCCCGTCAACGACACCCGCAAGTCCGAATTGCTCTCCACTGAGGTCGAGCATATCGACATCAAGAGCTTCGACGCCCGGCCGATCGTCGACGCGATGAAGAAGATGAGCTTCACGTCGCGGGACCTCGGACGAGCCGCCGAGATCTACAATCAGATGCTCGCCGATCCGGACTGCTCGGTCATTCTGGTGATCGCAGGCTCGACCTCGGCCGGCGGCTGCATGGATCTCTATACCGATCTGGTGAAGCACAACATGGTCGACGCGATCGTCGCCACCGGCGCGACGATCGTCGACATGGATTTCTTCGAGGCGCTCGGCCACAAACATTATCAGGCGCTCGAGATCCCCGACGACGATACGCTTCGCTCGCTCTACATCGATCGCATTTACGACACTTATATCGATGAGGAATCGCTCCAGGAGACCGACCACACGATCGGCGACATTGCCGACTCGCTCGAGCCCAAGCCTTATTCGTCGCGTGCGTTCATCCGCGAGATGGGCCGGTGGCTTCAGACCAACGGCAAGAAGGAGCACAGCCTCGTCAAGCTTGCGTACGAGCATGACGTCCCGATCTTCTGCCCGGCCTTCACCGACAGCTCGGCGGGCTTCGG
>DAINCA010000202.1:0-3140 GCA_036732645.1 Allosphingosinicella sp. | reverse complement strand
TGGCTGGTCGAGATCGAGGTCACCGCCGCCGGCCCGCCGGGTGGATCGCGATGAGCCTCACCCGCCGGGTCTTTCTCGAGCGCCTCGGCGCGGTCGGCGGCTACAGCGCTGTCTTTCTCGGCATGCAGGCGATGGGGCTATTGAACGCGCCGCCGGCCGCGGCCGAGCCCTTCGCGCTTCCGCCCGGATCGGGCCGGGGGCGAAAGGTCGTCGTGCTCGGCGCCGGCATATCCGGTCTCGTCTCCGCCTACGAGCTGGGCCGTGCCGGCTGGGACGTTACTATTCTCGAGGCGCGCGACCGTATCGGCGGCCGGGTGTGGACCGTGCGCGGCGGCGACCGGATCGAGCAGATCGGCCGTCCGGACCAGGTCAGCGAATTTTCCGAAGGCCTTTACCTCAACGCGGGCGCGGCGCGGATCCCGCACGTCCACCAAGTCATTCTCGGTTATGCGCGCGATTTGAATGTCCCTATCGAGGTGATGGTCAATTCCAACCGCGCCGCGCGATGGGATTTCGGCGGCAAGGTCTATACCGACCGGCAGATCCGCAACGGCGTGCGCGGCCGCTTCTCCGAGCTTCTCGCCAAGGCGATCGACCGCGGCGCGCTCGACCAGCAATTGAGCGCCGGCGACAAGACTGCGCTTCGCGGCTTCCTCGCTTTCTATGGCGAGTTGAACCAGAACGGCGATTACACGCCGGCCGGCCAGTCAGGCTTTACGGAGCTTCCCGGCGGCTACACGCAAAAAGGACGGCCCGCCGAGGCCTTCGATCTCGCCGAGCTGGTGAGCCGGCCGGGCGCGGGCTTGCCTCTGGTGTTCGAGGAGTTCTTCGACCAGCAGGCGCCGATGTTCCAGCCGGTCGGCGGAATGGACCGCATCGCCGACGCCATCTACCAAAGGGTTCGGCAGAAGGTTCGGCTCGGGACCCCGGTCACCGCGATCCGGCGCCGAGGCGAGGGCGTCCGGATCGAGCATGGCCCGGGCCGCAACGCGATCGACGCCGATTATTGCGTGTGTACCTTGCCGCTCAATCTCCTTGCCCGGATCCCGAACGATTTCTCGCCGGCCAAGAAAGCGGCGATCCGCGACGTTCCTTATGGACCGGCGACCAAGGTCGGCTTCGAATCGCCCCGTTTCTGGGAGGAAGAAGGTATTTACGGCGGCCTCGGCTGGACTGACCAGCCGAACGAGAACCTGCTCTATCCCTCAGGCGGCTGGCATTCGGACAAGGGCGTCCTCGTCGCGGCCTACAGCCTCGGCTGGACCGCGCCGAACCACGCGGAGCAGTTCACCGCGATGAGCCACGAGGAAAGATTCCGGATCTGCCGTGAGGTGGTGGAGCGGCTGCATCCCGGCCAGTCCGGAAAGCTCTCCCGTCCGGTGACCATTGCCTGGAAGCTCACGCCCTGGTCGGAAGGGGTTGGACCGAATCATCCCGACTGGTTCGCGAGTCCGCGGGGCGAGCGCTACAACGAGCTGCTTCGGCCGGAAGGGCCGATCTTCTTCGCCGGCGAGCATCTCTCCTACGTCCTCTTCTGGCAGGAAGGTGCGGCCTTGTCCGCGCACGAGGCGATGCGGCTGATGACGAGCCACGCCGCGGAGCGCCGGGCCGCGGCCTGACCTTTGCCTGCTTCAGCGGCGTTCCGGCGGACTCCGTCGAAGCCGCTTGTTGCTCCGTCGAAACGGCTTGGGCTGAAACCCCGGGACTGATAATCTCTTGGCTTCGTTCAAGGGGGATGTTTCCGATGCTGAAACGCGGCCTTTTCGCTCTCTCACTTTCGCTCTCGATCAGCGGCTTGGCCCAGGCGGAGCCGGCTGACGTCGCCGCCGGAGTCGCCGCGAGCGGACGGCCCGACGCCGCGCGCCAGCTCGACGAGGTGCGAAAGCCGATCGAGGTGCTGAACTGGCTCGGCCTCGAGCGCGGCGACCGGGTGCTCGATTACTTCACCGGCAACGGATATTATGCCGAGATCATGGCCAAGGCGGTCGGTCCCCAGGGATCGGTGACCGGCTGGAATTCGCCAGGTTTCGGCACCAACGAACGGGTCAGGACCGCCCTCGCCGGAATCCGCGAGCGGAACCCGAACACCGCTTTCTATCACACGCCGACGACCGCGATTTCGCTGGCCCCCAACGCTTATGATTTCGTGCTCCTTCATCTGGTCTATCACGACGCTTACTGGGAGAGCGCCCAATTCAACCTGCCGCGGATCGATCCGAACACGGTGACGGCGGCGGTGTTCCAGGCGACGAAGCCGGGCGGCATTGTCGCGGTGATCGACCATGTCGCCGCTCCGGGCCGCGAGACTCGCGCCGAAGTCGAGGCCACGCACCGCATCGATCCGGCCGTTGTCCGCGCGGATTTCGAGCGCGCCGGCTTCGTCTTCGACGGCGAATCCGATCTCCTTCGCAACCCGCAGGACGACCGGTCCGTCAACGTGTTCGAGCCTTCCATCCGCGGGCGCACGGACCGGGTCGTCTACCGTTTCCGCAAGCCGCGCTGACGAAGCCGGTACATGCGAACCCTGATGATGGCCCTTGCGAGCTTCGTCCTCGCCGCGGCGGCCCCCGCCGACGTCGTTATCGACGATCTCGGCTGGCTGAGCGGACGCTGGGAGAGCCGCTCCGGCATGGATTGGGTCGAGGAAATCTGGTCCGCCCCGCGCGGCGGCACGATGTTCGCGATCAGCCGCGGTGGCAGCGGCGACTCGCTTCGCGAATATGAGTTCGTCCGCCTGCAGCGAGGCGAAGACGGAATCCTGGCCTATCTCGCCTCTCCCGGCGGCCGTCCGGCGGTGGCGTTCAATCTGGTGGAATCGGGCGGCACCAGCGCGACTTTCGCCAATCCGGGGCACGATTTTCCGCAGCGCATCCGCTACGAGCGCGATGGCGACACTTTGCGCGCGACGATCTCGAAGGCGGACGGGAGCGATGCCGTCAGCTGGACTTTCCGCCGGCTGCCCTGATTGCCGAGCACGGAGACCATATTTGGCAGAGAACAAGACGAAGCAGACCGAAACTTCGGTTGACGATTTCCTCGAGGCCGTGCCCGATCCGCAGCGGCGCGAAGACGGCAAGACGCTGCGGGCGATGATGGAGCGGATCTCCGGATATAAGGCCAGGATGTGGGGCCCGAGCATC
>DAINCA010000201.1:0-3158 GCA_036732645.1 Allosphingosinicella sp. | reverse complement strand
CGGTGGACGTTCACGACCTTGCCCTCGGTTCGCTGGACGCCGCGCGCCAGGCAATATTCACGCAGATAGGGTCCGAACAATGTCGCATCGAACTGGTAGGCGTAGCTGTAGGTGGACAAAGGCGAGTTGGTGTCGATCGACGGCGGCGAGAAGCGATTGTTCGACGCCATCACGTTGGCGATCGAATAATCGAAGATCGAGTCCCTGCGTCCCTCGGCTCGCATCCGAAGCCAGTAATGGTGGAACGGGACGCCGTTCAGCTCGGTGCCAAAGCTGCCGAATGGATGGAGATAATGATCTCCGATCTTGCCGAAGTCGCGAAAGTCGATTCCCAGTTTGTAGGTTGCGTGAGTCGCGCGCATGAAGTCGGCTTCGTCCAGGCCGAGCATTTCGACGAAGGTTCGAAGGTGCGGCAAGGTCGCCTCGCCGACGCCGACGATTCCGATCTCCGCGGACTCGATCAGCCGAACCGTACAGGCGTGGGGGAGGAGACGGATCAAGGCGGCTGCCGCCATCCAGCCGGCGGTGCCGCCACCCAGGATGACCACCCTTTGAATCGGCCGATCGCCGGCGGTACCTACGCGCTCGCCGCTCATCATCTGCCTGTGGAAGGAACGGCGCCGGAGAGACCAGCTCTCCGGCCCATTTCAATGCGCCCGATCAGAACCGGAAGCGCGCTCCCGCCGACACCGTCGATTCGTTGAACCTGACGAAGCGCGGGAACTGGGATTCGGTGCCGCCCTGCGGTCCGTCCAGACGGGTGAGAGTCGAGCGGAACGGCGTTTTCAGGATGTTCGTCGCGTCCGCGAATAGAGTGAAATTCTCCGACAGGTTGAAGCTGGCCGAAAGATCGAGACGACCCATCGGCCTTGCCTCTTCGATGTACAGATGATCGCCGCGCGGTGCGAACAGATCCAGATAGCCGCTGCGCCAATTGTACGCCAGGCGGGCGGAGAATGCCTCGTTCTCGTACATGCCGATCAGATTGTACGACCAGTCGGACACGTCGAGCAGGTTGCGGTTGACGGTGTTTCCGATCGGAGTGGTCTGAGTGCCAACCACTTCGCAGATGCTGCCGCAGTTCGGCACGGGCGGGCTGTAGGCGAAGTCGGCGCGCGCATCGATGTGCGTGACGTTCGCCTGGACGCCGAAATTGCTCAGCCAGTCCGGCATTCCGCCGAAATCGAAGAAGGTGCTGAGCTGCACCTCGAAACCGCGAATGTCGCCGTCCCCGGAGTTGACCGGACCAGTGAAACGAAGCGGCAGGCCGCTGATCGAGGTTCCGACAAAGTCGGTCGACTCGATGAAACCCTGCATGTCGCGGTGGAACAGAGCGATCGAGGCGAAGCCGGTGCGCGAGAAATAATATTCGAGCGAGGCGTCGTAATTGTCGGACTTGAGCCGATTGAGGAACGGATTGCCGCCCCGCCCGGTCTGAACGCAGCCTTCCGGAATCGGAGTCTGGCCGAAGCAGGACGGCGGACGGTCGAGGGTCGCCGACGGACGAAGATCCGTGAACGAGGGCCGGGTCCGGGTCTGGGTGAAGGAGAGGCGAAGCTGGAACTCCGGCGTGAATCGCAAGCGGGCGCTCACGTTCGGAAGCCAGTCCGTATATTCGCGGTCGACACTGGTCGGCGTAAACACGCCGGGCGGATCTATCGGGCCCTCGCCATCGGGATCGATCGGCAGGACCAGCCGCGTTCCTTCCGCGGAGAATTCGGTCTTCACCACCCGCAACCCGATTTGGCCATCGACACTCATGTCGCCACCAAGTCCGAACTCATAGCGAAGCTGGCCGTAAGCGGCGTAGCTCTTCTCGTTCGCGTCCCAGGTCTGAAGCGGATCGGGCAGAGGATCGTTGAGCGTGAAGTTCGTCCCGCCGATATCGATCGTGAATTGCCGCATGTCCTGGATGCCGTTGCGGATGCTCCGATAGGTCGGCGACAGCCAGGTCCGGAACGGCTGAACGTCACTGCCGCGGAAGCCGGGCTGGAACAGAACATAGTCAAGCGGCACCTGGCTCAGAGGAATGCGCTGAGGCTCCACTTGGTCGTTTCCGAAATATCGATTGCCGAATTCGCGATGCGCGTCGCGGTTGACGTGGCGGAGCCCGAACTGAATCTCCGGCAAGGCCGGCATGCCGGTGTCGTAGCTGAAATCGAGCCGCGCCTGCCAGTCGTCGCCTTGCGACTCCTGCGCCTCCTCGTAAAAACCGCGATAGACATAATTGGCCGGATTGGCCGCGTCGAAATTGGCGAAGCTGAATTCCGCGCCGCCGTCTTCGGCATCGACGTCGGTGTCGAAGATGACCGTCTGGCGATTGGCCAGGGCATAATCGACGCTGGCGGTAGAGCCCGTGAACGTGCTGTCGGTGCGGGCGATGTCCGCCGAAATCCGAAGCGGTCCCGTGTCCCACGATCCGCCCACGGCGAACTGATAGGTATTGGTCTTGTTGAACGTGCCGCCCTGGAAGCCGTCGGGACGGAAGGGATTCACGACCGTTCCGCTCTCCAGAAGATCATTCCGCCCTGGCCGAGTCTCGAAGCTCGGAAAACCAGATCCGCCCCACAAGGGAACCGCCATCATTCGATCGGAAACGCGGTTGCGGAACCCCTGCCAGAGGCCTTCGGCGTAAAGCTCGATGCCCGGCGCCGGCCGGTACTGGATCGCGGCATTGACCGACGGACGGGTTCGATCGCCTTCGCCGTAAAAGACACGCTGGATGTCCGGCCAGCGCGTGCCGTTGGGTCCGCCACCGGCGACGAAGTCGGTATTCTCCCGGGTCGAGTCCAGATATCTCAGGCGAGTATAGGAAAAGCCGATCAAGGCGCCGATCTCGCCGCCGTCGCCGACATCCCAGCGGTTCGTTACCAGGATATTGCCGTTCGGCGTGATCTCGTCCGCCTGGTAGGTGTAGAGGCCCCAGACCGAACCGGCGATCTCGAAGCCGTCAAAGTCGAACGGCCGCCGCGAACGGACGTTGACGAGACCTGCAAGGCCGGGCTCGATCAGGTTCGCCGTCGACGTCTTGAAAACTTCGATCGCACCAATCGCGCCCGACGGGAAATCCTGAAGCGCGACCGATCGGGTCTCCGCGGTGAAAATCTCGCGGCCATTATAAGTGGTGGTGAAATCGGGCAGACCGCGGACGAGGACCC
>DAINCA010000200.1:0-3168 GCA_036732645.1 Allosphingosinicella sp. | reverse complement strand
CAGCCCGCCGAAAATGTCGCGGGTCCGGCTGAAGAAGGCCTGGACCGCGAAATTGCCGCCGCTTAGATCTTCGTCGGTCAGAGCCGCGGACAGCAATTCGGCGCGGTTCGAAGGCGGATCGCCCTGGATCTCCCCGCGTCGGCTCGTCGCCGGAACCCCGAGCGTACGGTTGCCGGGGACCAGCACATAATTTCCATTGCCCTCCAGCTCGAAGCGGTTCGCGATCAGCTCCACCCGGGCGCTCGGGCTGAGCGCGAAGCCGAAGCGGCCGAACGCCGACCAGCTGTCGCTGTCCTGGACCTCGCCCTGGGTGCCGTCGACGCCGATATTGTTGCCATGGCCGTCGCGATAGACGCCGCGCCGCTCGAAGGTGGCGCCGATATTCGCGTCGAAGGCGCCGGCGCGATAGCCGGCAAGAGCGCCGATCTTGCCGCCCAGCCCGGCGCCGTCGAAGCCGTCGGCGGCGGTTGCCTGAAGCAGGGTCCGGACCGCGAGTCCGTCGCGGCTCGGAGCGCCGACCGTGACCTGGTTGACGACTCCGCCGGTGCCGCCGATCCCCTGGAGCGCGTTGGAGCCGTAAATGACTTCGACCCGGTCGATGAAGAAGGGATCGATCGTGTAGCCGTCACGCGATCCGTCGCGGATCGGCGTCGACTGGGGGATGCCGTTGATCGCGTAGAGCGGCGATCGGCCGCGAAGGCTCTCGCCGGCGCCGGACAGTTTCTCGCGGGTCGGGGAGAAAGAGGGCAGGAGGGCCGAGACCGCATCGACCGTCGATCCGGACATCTGCACCTGCTGCCGAAGCGACTCGGGATCGACGATGTCGACCGTCAGCGGCAGTGCGCTGGCCGGCAGGCGGGTCCGGGCGGCGGTGATGATGATGTCTTCCTCGTCCGGCTCGACGGCCTGAGCGGACGCGACGCCCGACCAGAAGAACGCGATGGCAAGAGCGGAGGCGGAAGCGCGAAACGACATGAGGACCCCTTGGTTGTTTGGGGTCCTCTAACGCTACTGCAAATCGTTCGCAATATCGATTGCCGTGCCAATGCCGAACCCAATCATGTTACACCGACGATTGCGCCGGGCACCCACGCCGAGCCGTATCATTCGGTCCGGGACATTGCGTATTCTCTTGGATCCATTCTCGAGCCACTTTTGGCCTTCTTCGAGGTCGGCGAGGGGTGAGAGGTTCTTCGGTCGTGCGCTCGAAACATGGTTGTGGCCGCGGAGCGATGAAATTGCGCAGGATCAAACCCTTACTGGTCGCCGTCGCTGTCGCGGCCGCCCAGGTCGCCGCCGCCGAGCCTTCGCTGGAATCCGGCACCGTCATCGAGGCGGCGGAACAGTTGAAGCCGGGGGAATATCTATGGGCGCCGCAGGTGGCGCCGGAAGGGCCCGTTCTCCTCATCGTCAGTCTGGCGACGCAAAGAGCGGTGATCTACCGCAACGGCATCCCGATTGGGATCTCGACCGTCTCGACTGGCAGGCCGGGCCACGAAACGCCGACCGGCGTCTTCACGATCCTTCAGAAGCATGTCGAACATTATTCCAATCTCTACGACAACGCGCCGATGCCTTACATGCAAAGGCTAACCTGGGGCGGCGTCGCCCTTCATGGAGGCCATCTGCCCGGTTATCCCGCGTCCCACGGTTGCATCCGGCTGCCGAACGCTTTCGCCCGCCGGCTGTTCGGGGTCACCCGTCTGGGCATGACGGTTATCGTCACCGACGAGGCGACGGTGCCTCGGGTCGCGCCGGCGGAGAGCTTGCTCATCAGCACATTGCCGGCCCCTGCCGAGGGGGAATCGCCGATCTTGTGGGCGCCCCAGCGCTCGCCCTCCGGGCCGGTTTCGATCGTCGTCAGCGCCGCAGAAAGACGGGCGGTGGTGCTTCGCAACGGCGTCGTGATCGGCTCCGCGCCGGTGACCATCGATGCGCCGATAACGCGCACTTCCGCCTTCGTTCTGAACCGGATGGAGGGCGACAATCCGGTCTGGCTGAAAGTCGGATTGCCAGGTCAGTCCGCCGACGCGTCGGAGCCCCTTCGCGGCCGGATCTCCGTGCCGGACGCGTTTCGCCAGGCCGTCGAGTCCATCCTTGCCGTCGGCACGACCGTCGTCGTCACCGGTGATCCGCTGAGCACGACCGGAGCGCAGAATGTCGACCTGATCGAGGGCGAATGACCCCCGGCGAGCGAAGTACCATTACCCTTGCATGCTGGCGGTTATGGCCTTCTTCACCCGGCGCTCCGAAGCAGGACGTTCGTAACGCCGAGCCGGCCGGACCTTGCCATCAATCGTCTTCGGAACCTTCGTGCGCCTCGTCCTCGTCGCCGCCGCCGCGCTCCTGATCTCCACCGACCCCGTGCTCATAATCTTCCGCACTTCTCAACGTGAAGGCGAACGGGTCGTAGGCTTGGATGGCGTAGACCGATCCTGCGACGGCGGCCGCCGCGACGATCAGACCCAGCGCACCGGGCCTGCGGGCGTCGCCTGAACCGGGATGCCGAATTGCCGGCTTGGTTCCGGTGATCATGGCTGTCACGAGGCTCTCCTTCGTCAAGAGCGACATGACGATGACGGCCACGACATGGACGGCGACCAAAGCCAGGAGGGTCCAGGCGATGAGTTCATGCGCCTCTTCCATGAGGATCACTCCGGTCCACACCGTCGCGGCGACCATCAGGAGAAGCAGGAGGACGCTCATGGCGCCGAGGGCATTATGGCCCAATGTCGGTTCTGCGCGGGCCCGAAGAAGCTGGCCGACGTGCCGGCCGACGCCCGACGGCCGGACGAAATCGGCGAAGCGGCTATGTTCGCCGCCGACGAACCCCCAGACGATCCTGAACAGGATCAGCAGTCCGGCCGCCCAGCCGGAGACGATGTGCCACTGGTTGAGGACGCTGTCTTCTTCGGAGGACAGGAAGGCCAAAGCCACCGCGACCACGAGCAGCCAGTGAAACAATCGCAGCGGCAGATCCCAGACCCGGATTCTCGTCTCGAGCGGAGCGGTCATCGATGCCATCGCGCAAGTCTCCCTGCAGTCGCCGCTCCATCATAATTCAGGCGCGGACTGGAGTAGCTAAGGGATGTCCCTTAGTGATCGCTGACGAGCCAGCTT
This sequence comes from Allosphingosinicella sp., assembly GCA_036732645.1. GTDB lineage: Bacteria > Pseudomonadota > Alphaproteobacteria > Sphingomonadales > Sphingomonadaceae > Allosphingosinicella. The sequence continues at coordinate 48 of DAINCA010000200.1, read as the reverse complement.
TATTGAGGAATCTCCTTCCGTCGGCAAATTGAACGGGACTTCGATGTT
>DAINCA010000199.1:0-3215 GCA_036732645.1 Allosphingosinicella sp. | reverse complement strand
ACATCATCACCATGTTTTCCATACGGGCCAGGCATTCGCGCGGGCTGTTGGAGTGAAGCGTCGCCATCGATCCGTCGTGACCGGTGTTCATGGCCGCCAGCAGATCGAAGCATTCGGAGCCGCGAATCTCGCCGAGGATGATCCGGTCCGGGCGCATACGAAGCGCGTTGATGACGAGATCGCGGATCGTGATCGCCCCCTGGCCCTCGAGGTTCGGCGGGCGGGTCTCGAGCGGCAGCCAGTGAGGCTGCTGAAGCCGAAGCTCGGCCGCGTCCTCGATGGTGAGGACGCGCTCGCCCGGGTCGATCAGCTTCGACAATGCGTTCAGCATCGTCGTCTTGCCCGAGCCGGTGCCGCCGGAGATGATGATGTTCATCCGGCTCGCGCCGGCGATCTTGAGGACCGTCCCCATCTTGTCGGAGAGCGAGTCCCAGCCTTTCATCATGTCGATGGTGATCGGCTTTTCCGAGAATTTACGAATCGAGATGGCGGTGCCGCGAAGGCTGAGCGGCGGAATGATGACGTTGACGCGGCTGCCGTCCTGCAACCGGGCGTCGGCCAGCGGCGTCGTCTGATCGACCCGGCGGCCGACCTTGTTGACGATCCGCTGGGCGATCTGGAGGAGATGCTCCTCGTCGCGGAACTGGATCTGGGCCACTTCGAGCTTGCCCCGGCGCTCGATGTAGGTCTGGTTGGGACCATTGACCATGATGTCGCTGACATCGGGATCGTTCAACAGCTCCTCGAGCGGACCGAGCCCGAGCAATTCGTCGACCAGCACCTTCTCGAGGGCGAACTGCTCGCGGCGATTGAGGTTGATCTTCAGCTCGGCGAGAACCTCGCCGATGATCGGCCGGAATTCCTCGGCCAGCTCATCCTTGCTGAGGGTCGCGGCCGCTTCCGGATCGACCCGCTCCAGGAGACGCGGGAGAACCTGTTCCTTGATCCGATGGATCGAAGTTTCGAAGCCCTCGTTGCGGGCGCTGGAATCGGTCGCCGGTGCCGCCTGACGGGCGTCGATCCGGGCCATCGCATCGTTCGGTCCGTTGCCCACGGAAATTCCGGCACCGCTTTCGTCCTCGGACGGCAAAGTTACCGATTCGATCGGCGGAAACTGACTGCCGGCGTCGTCGTGGGTGATCGGAGCCGGGCCCTTCATCGGGCGGGCGACGCCGAAGCTCGGCCGGTTGCCTTTGCCGTTTCCGGTGCCGTTGCCAGTGCCGTTCCGTCGTCCAAATGCGCTCATGGCGTTCGCAAACCTCGTCTGTGGGCGGTCGAATTGCTTCGACGAAGTGGTGAATAAGGCGGAAACTTTGACAATTGCCTAACCGCCGAAGAAGGGGCGTCGGTGACCCGCGACGCCCGTTCCGCCTTGATCCTCGCCTTGCTCGGATTTTCGTTGCTGTCGGTGGGCGACGCGGTCGTGAAATCGATGGCCGGCGCCTGGCCGGGCACGGCGGTGTCCGCGCTCCGCTACAGCTTCGGCGCGATCGGGCTGGCGGCGGTGGTCGGGGCCGTGAAGGGTAAGACCGGCTTTCTGATGCCGAGGCCTTGGCTCCAGATCGGGCGCGGCGCAGCGGTCGGCCTCGCCACGATCTGCTTCTTCATGGGGGTGATGGCCCTTCCGCTCGCCGACGCGACGGCCATCCAGTTCACCAGTCCGATGCTGACCGGGATCCTTTCGGCGCTGGTGCTGGGGGAAAAAGCGCCCAAGGCGGTGTGGGGAGCAACGGCCCTGGCCTTCGCCGGCGTCTTGATCGTGCTCCGGCCTAATCTGCTTGCCTTGGGGCCGGCGGCGTTATGGCCGCTCGGCGCCGCTTTCGGCATGGCGTGGCTGATGATCCTCAATCGCAAGGCGGCCGGTCTCGCGAGCGCGCTCGCGATGCAGCTGCTTCTCGCCGCGACCGCCGCGCCGATGCTGATCGTGGCTGCGACCGTCTTCCACCTGACCGGAGGCGCGGATTTCCGGATTCCGGCGCCGTCCGACGAGGTGATCATCAAGTGCGGCTTCGTCGCCTTCACCGCGACCACCGGCCATCTCCTCATTTATTCAGCGACGGTTCGGGCGAGCGCGGCCGTCGTCGCGCCGATGACCTATGTCCAGCTGATCGTTGCTACGGCCCTGGGCTGGGCTTGGTTCGGCCACGCGCCGGACGCGGCGATGATCGGCGGCGCCTTGCTGATCGTCGCCGGAGGGCTCTGGCTGTGGCGCTCGCAGAAGCCGGCGATGGTGCCGGAGAGCCCCGACTGAAGCAGAAAGCTCAGGCTTCGACGGTCTCGGCGAGAACCGTCAGGCCCCTGTCGCTGACTTCGGCGAAGCCGCCCTTTATCGCGATCCGCTCGGGCTCGCCGGGAAAAGCGCGGTAGATGGCGAGCTCGCCGTCGCGGATCGTCGACATGACCGGGGCATGGCCCTCGAGGACTCCGAAATCGCCCTCCGTTCCGGGGACGACCACCATGTGGACCTCCTCGGACCGGACCAGCTTTTCCGGCGTCACAAGTTCGAATCGAAGCGCCATGTCAGGCGTCCTGCGCCAGCTTCTCGGCCTTGGCGACGGCTTCCTCGATCCCGCCGACCATGTAGAAGGCGGCTTCGGGAAGGTGGTCATATTCGCCGTCGACTACCGCCTTGAACGAGCGGACGGTATCCTCGACCGGAACGAACTTGCCGGGGATGCCGGTGAACACTTCGGCGACGTGGAACGGCTGGGACAGGAAGCGCTGGAGCTTGCGGGCGCGCGCCACGGTCAACTTATCCTCTTCCGAAAGCTCGTCCATGCCGAGAATGGCGATGATGTCCTGGAGCGACTTGTAGCGCTGAAGGGTCTCCTGGACCCGGCGAGCGGTCTCGTAATGCTCCTGGCCGACGGTACGCGGCTCGAGCACGCGCGAGGTCGAATCGAGCGGATCGACGGCCGGATAGATGCCGAGCTCCGAAATCGCCCGCGACAGCACGGTAGTGGCGTCGAGGTGGGCGAAGGAGGTGGCCGGCGCCGGATCGGTGAGATCGTCCGCCGGCACGTAGATCGCCTGAACCGACGTGATCGAACCCTTGTTGGTCGAGGTGATCCGCTCCTGAAGCGCGCCCATGTCGGTCGACAAGGTCGGCTGATAGCCGACCGCCGAGGGAATTCGGCCCAGCAATGCCGACACTTCCGAGCCCGCCTGGGTGAAGCGGAAGATGTTGTCGACGAAGAAGAGCACGTCCTGGCCCT
>DAINCA010000198.1:0-3305 GCA_036732645.1 Allosphingosinicella sp. | reverse complement strand
GGAGCAGCGCTTTCCCGGCTGCCGGGTCAATGCCTTCGGGCATCTCGGCGACGGAAACATCCAGTTAAATGTCCGTGCCCCCGTCGACGCCGCTGCCGAGTGGGTCGAAGGCCCCGGTGAGGAGGTGAGCCAGTTCGTCTACGATCTCGTCACCGCCGCCGGCGGCTCGCTCTCGGCCGAGCACGGCATCGGGCAGATGAAATTGGCGGAGCTCGCCCGGCTTGGCGAGCCGGCGCGGCTGAATGCGCTTCGGGCGATCAAGCAGGCGCTTGATCCAAAGGGAATTATGAACCCCGGCAAGCTGGTTCCCCTTGCCTAAATGGCCAACGGAAAATAGACGGTTGCGCTGAAATCCGCGGCCGCTCTGCGCTGGCCGCCCCCGAACCCTTGATGGAGATTCTTTATGGCGAGCCAGCCGCAGGCCTCTTTGCCGATTTTCTACAAGAACCTGCAGCCGCTCTCGAGCAGCATGCACGGCAACTTCAAATCCCGCACCAGCGACAAGGCGCCTTACCTCGCCAATCAGCATGCCATCCCGCTGACGATCGACGAATTCGCTCATGCCCAGCGTTTCTTCCCGATCGTCTTTTCGAGCGGTGACAGCCCGGTGCCGCTCGGTCTGCTGGGTCTCAACGAGGGCGTGAACGTCTTCGTCGACGACGAAGGCAAGCCCTATACCCCTTTCTACATCCCGGCTTATGTCCGCCGTTATCCCTACATGCTCGCCCGTCTGAAGCCCGACGCGCAGGAGCTGTCCTTGTGCTTCGATCCCGACAGCGGCCTGGTCGGGCCGTTCGAGGACGGCCAGCCTTTGTTCGACGGCGAGAAGCCGGCCGAGCAACTCAACGCCATCCTCAAGTTCTGCGAGGAATTCGAGATGTCGGCGCAGCGCACGGCTGCCTTCGTCAAGGAACTCGAGACGATGGACCTGCTGATCGACGGCGAAGTCTCGATCCAGCCCGAGGGCAGCGAGCAGCCCTTCATCTATCGCGGCTTCAAGATGGTCTCCGAGGAAAAGCTGCGCGACATGCGCGGCGACGAGCTCAGGAAGATCAACCAGAACGGCATTCTGGCCCTGATCACCGCCCATCTCTTCTCTTTGTCCCTGGTCCGCGAGATCTTCGGCAAGCAGATGCAGCTCGGCAAGGTGGTGACCCCGGAGCAGCAGCCCGTCGCGGCCGACGCCTGATCGGGTTGGGGCGGCCCGAACGGCGCCGCCCAGCCCTTGAAAAAAGGGGCCTATTTCCTATTTCCGGAGTGCGTCGTCGTTGCCCCCTTTGACGGCGGCGCGAGGCGCCCCTCTCCGTAGACGGGGCGCTCCTCCCTGAACCTGGCCGCCTCACGTTTTCGTGAGGCGGTCATTTTCTTTCAGGGTTATACCGCCTCCCGTCTTGCCTCTATTCCGCGGCGATCGCCTGCGGCGGGGCAAGGAGTTGCGCTTCGAGCGCCTTCACCACCGCGAGGATGAGGCGGCAGGCCTGGTCGAAGCCGGGACCCGGATCGCGAAGCTCGACATCGAGATAGATCGAGCGGTCGATCTCGATCTGGAGGGCGTGAATATTCTCGTCCGGCCGGCCGTGGCGGCCGGCGACGTAGCCGCCCGCATAAGGGGCGTTGCAGGCTGTCGCGAAGCCGAGCTCGCGGACCCCCGCGACTGCGGCCGCGAGCAGGTCCGGCGATATGGTCGTGCCGTGTCGATCGCCGAAGATGACGGCGGCGGCTTTCTCGCCGTGGGGAAGGGTCTGGGTTCCTCGTGGCGGCATCGAATGGCAATCGAGCAGGACGGCTGCGCCGAACCGGTCGCGCGCGGCACTGAGTGCCTTTTCGAGGGCCTGGTGATAGGGCCGATGGACTTCGCTGATCCGCCTTTCGAGCTCGCCGCGCGATATGCGCTGCCGCCAGATGGCGCCGGCGCCGGCGATCCGGGATGGAATCAGGCCGATGCCGCCGCGGGCGCGTGCCGATTGAACGATCTGGCTTGCAGGCAAAGTCGGCGCGATCAGGACCGGATCGATCTCCCGCTCGTCCCGATTGAGGTCGATCTCGGCCCTGGGTGTCAGCGCCACGAAAGCGGTCGCCCCGGCGGCCGTGGCGCGCCAGACGAGCCGATCGACAAGGCGGTCCTCGAGGGCCTCCAGGGTCATTCGCGGAAGCCGCGCCGATTTGAGCAACTCCGTCGAGTAAGCTCGGCCGGCATGGGGAACGGACAAGATGACCGGCGAGAGCGGCTGCTCAGGTCCGATCCGGATGAAGGGTGAAGCAAAAGCGGGATCGGTCATCTTGTGCGAATCTAAGCCTGGACCTTGTTTGTCGCAATGACCCTCGGGTCCTGAAACGGGTCACATCCAAACTAATAAGCTCGCGGTTTGCGCCGCCGGCTGGAAAAAATTAAAACCTTCGCGCATAAAAGGGGGTGCTGGCGGTGTCCCGGGCAGGCTGGCGTGGGAGCGCGAATGCTGAGAATTCTTCTCGCCGAAGACGACGATTCGATGCGGGTCTACCTTTCCCGCGCGCTGGAGCGCGTGGGTTACGAGGTGGTGGCCGTCGATCGCGGCACCGCGGCCGTCCCGTTGCTGGAAAGCGATTCGTTCGATCTGCTGCTGACCGATATCGTCATGCCGGAGATGGACGGCATCGAGCTGGCGCAAAAGGCAGCCCAGATCGCTCCGGACATCCGGGTGATGTTCATCACCGGCTTCGCGGCGGTCGCCCTGAAAGCCGGCCGCAAGGCGCCTGACGCCAAGGTGCTGTCGAAGCCGTTCCACCTCAAGGACCTGGTCGCCGAAGTCGAACGGATGTTCCAGTCCGAGGATCAGCACGGCAGATTGTAGCATCGCGCGGCTTGCGCGGTGTCGAACCCCTCACTAGATAGCCGCCTCGTGGGCGTGTAGCTCAGTGGTAGAGCACTGTGTTGACATCGCAGGGGTCGCAAGTTCAATCCTTGCCACGCCCACCATTAAAAGCCCGCCAACTCATAACGTTGGCGGGCTTTTTTGATTCCCGACTTAAGCAATGTTCATCTGGTTTTTGGCCGCGACGTCATTGGCGGGGCCGGCTTGGCTTGAAGTGGCGAGCCGCAGCCGCCACGAGGCCGCCGCTGGACCATCGCTAGGCCAGAAGTCTTTTCGCGTGCCAGCGTAGATGATCCTCCATGAAGGTGGAGATGAAATAATAACTGTGGTCGTAACCCGGCTGGAGCCGAAGCGTCAGTGGAATTCCAGCGTCGCGGCAGGCTCGCTCGAGAAGTTCGGAACGAAGCTGTTCCTTCAGGAAATCGTCGGCTTCGCCCTGGTCGACGAGTAATT
>DAINCA010000197.1:0-3323 GCA_036732645.1 Allosphingosinicella sp. | reverse complement strand
CGATTGGCGAAGGCGAAGACGCCGAGTCCCAGATCAGGCAAGATGACGAGGTTCGAGCCGTAGCCGGGATAGCCGCCGCTATGCGCCAGCGATAAACCCAGGTCGCAATCCTGAGCGACCCGCATGCCCATGCCGTAGGCGACCGCGAACCGGCATGTCTCCGACCCGCTCAGGGCGGAACGCTCGCCCGTGCCGATGAAGTTCAGACCCTGGGCCAATTCGCGCACCGAGGCGCGACGGACCGGCCCCGTTTCCGGCCCGTCGCGCGCCGGCCAGGCGGAGAGCAGGAAGGCCACCCAGCGCGCATAATCGCTGGCGCTGGTTTCGACCCCGCCCATCGCCCCGAAAGCGCCATGGGCCATGTCCGGCTCAAGCTGGTGGGCGTCATTCTCCCAGCGATAGCCAAGAGCCCTGCGCTCGCGCGGGGAATCGGCGACCTCGTACACAGTGGAGGTCATGCCGAGCGGGATCATGATCTCCGAACGGATATATTCGGCATAGGGCCGACCCGAGACGTTGGTGATGATCCGGCCGAGCAAGGCGTAACCGAAGTTCGAATATTCCATCGCGGTCCCGGGCGACCGGCTCATCGGCACGCCGTCGCGAAGCATCCGGGTGAAATCGGCCTCGGGCAAAGGCTGCTGACGATCCCCCCAGGGATTGTCGGTGACGAGCCCGCCGACATGGCTCAACAGATCGCGAACGCGGATCCGCGGGGAATCGCTGGTCGGATATCGCCAGTTGCGAAGCTCCGGCACATAGGTTTCGGCCGGCGCATCGAGCGTGAGACTGCCCTCGTCGCGAAGTTTCAGGATCGCCAGAGCGGTGAAGGCCTTCGACATCGACGCGATCCGGAACAGGCTGTTCGCGGAGACGGGACGGTCATGCTCGAGATCCTGGACCCCCATCGTCCCGACATGGGCCAGCCGCCCGTCGCGGACGATACCGTAGACCAGGCCAGGAACGTGGCCCGCTTCCATGAACTCACGAAAATGCGCGTCGATGGCGGGAATGACGTCGGCCATCGACGAAGCGGCCGTGGGCGGCGAGCTCGAAGCCTGCGCCAGAGCCGGCGCGCTCATTCCCAGCAGCAAGGTTGCGGCCAACGCCCTGAACATGGTGATCCCCTCCGACACGTGCGATCGTGCGCGCACCATTGCTCTTTCCCCTGTTCGCGATGCGGCTGCAAGCCGACGGAACCATGATCGCCGTATGGCGCTGAGGGCGGATGGACGAACCGGATTATGATTGCCTGGTGATCGGGGCCGGGCCGGCAGGCCTCACCGCGGCCATCTATCTCGCCCGCTTTCACCTCAAGCTGAAGGTGGTCGACGAAGGGCGAAGCCGCGCCGGCTGGATTCCCTGCACCCGCAACGTGCCGGGCTTCACCGACGGCATCGCCGGAAAGGAATTGATCCAGCGGATGCGGGAGCAGGCGGAAAAATATGGCGCCTCGGTGGAAACCGGCCGGGTCTCGAGGCTCGAGCAGGTCGCCGGCGGCTTCGAAGCCGAATGGGGCGTGGGAACGGCGACGGCCCGCACCGTCCTGTTCGCCACCGGAGTGAAGAACCGCCGACCGGACATGGACGAGGAGCTTCACGATGCGGCGCTCGCGAAAGGGCTCATCCGTTACTGCCCGATCTGCGACGGCTATGAAGTGACCGACAAGAAAGTGGGCGTGATCGGAAGCGGAAGCCACGGCGTCGCCGAAGCCGTATTTCTTCGAAGCTATACCGCCGACATCACCCTGATCGCGCCGGGCGAGACCCATGAATTGGGTCGGGACGATCAAAAGCGCCTGGAGGAGCACGATATCCGCACCGTGAACGGCCCGTCCCGCGGCGTCGCGGTCCAGGAGAATTGCATCGTCGTCGAGACGGCCGACGGCCATCACGTGTTCGACAGCGTCTACCCGGCTCTGGGCTCCGATACCCATACCAAGCTGGCCGAGCAGATCGGCGTCGCACTGAACGGCGGCTGCATCGCGGTCGACGATCACCAGCGGACCAATGTGAAAGGCGCTTATGCCGCGGGAGACGTGGTGATCGGCCTCGACCAGATCAGCAACGCGATGGGTCAGGGTGGAGTCGCGGCGACGACGATCCGCAACGACCTGGCCAAGGAACGACCACTGGAGCGCTAGAGCCTAAGCGAGGAAAATGGGGTCGGCGACGACCCTGCCGTCGCGAAGCTCGGAGATGCCGTCGCGGAACGGGATCAGCGACGTCTTGCCGTCCGTCTTCTCGATCTCGAGAAGGTCGCCGGCACCGAAATTCTCGACCGCGACGACCTTGCCCAGAAGCTCGCCGGCTTCGCTTTCGCAGGAAAGCCCGATCACATCGGCGTGATAAAACTCCCCTTCCTCGAGCGGTGGCAGCTCCGAGCGGTGAATATAGAGGAGCTTGCCGCGCAGCGCCTCCGCGGCGTTGCGGTCCCTGATCTCGGCGAAGCGGGCGATCGCGCCATTGCCGCCGCCGCGCAGCGAGACCAGAGTCAGCGGACGCTCGTCGTCGACGAACAACCTCTTGTATCTTTTCAGATTGTCGACGCTCTCGGCGAAGGCTTTCAGGCGCACTTCGCCGCCGACTCCATGAGCGCCGGCAACGGCGGCCAGGACGACCTGGTTGGACCTGTCAGCCATCGGCCGTGAACAAAAGCGGCTTCATCGGCAGCGCCTTAACTCATGCGCCACCCCTCCCCAACCCCTCCCCATCGGAGGGGAGGGGTCAAGGACGGTGCCAGCTTATTGAGCTTTCTCGGCGCCTTCCTCGGGCGCGGCCTCGTCGGAGCCCTCGGCGGGATCGGACGTCGACTCGCCTTCGTTGGTCGCTTCGTCGGCCGGGGTGGCCTCCTCGGCAGCGGGCGCTTCCTTGGCGGCAGCCTCCTCGGCCGGAGCTTCCTCGGCGGCCGGAGCCTCTTCAGCCGCGGCTTCCTCAGCCGGAGCCTCCTCGGCGGCCGGAGCCTCTTCAGCCGCAGCTTCCTCAGCCGGAGCTTCTTCGGTCGCTTCCGCTTCCGCCGGAGCTTCGGCCGTGTCCGGAGTCGCTTCCTCGACCGCCTCGGCCATCACTTCGACGGTCTCTTCCTCGGCCGCCGCTTCGGCAGCCGCGGCCGCGTCGGTCTCGCGGGTCGCACGCTCCTCGGCGCGCTCCTTGGCCTTCTCGCCCGGCTCACCCTTCTTCGGGTTGCTGCGGGTCACGCGCTCCTTGATGCCGGCGGCATCGAGGAAGCGAAGGACGCGATCGGACGGCTGGGCGCCGACCGACAGCCCATGCCGGGCGCGGTCCTCGTCCAGCTTCACCCGGTCCGGGCTGTCCTTGGGCAAA
>DAINCA010000196.1:0-3337 GCA_036732645.1 Allosphingosinicella sp. | reverse complement strand
CTTCAGGCCGCGCCCCCGATCAGATGCGCCCGATCATCATGGAACCAGGCTTCACTCGCCACGCCGAAGGCAGCTGCCTCGTGAGCTTCGGCGACACGCGCGTGCTCTGCACCGCCTCGGTCGAAGGTTCCTTACCCTCCTGGCTTCGGGGCAAGGGCCGAGGCTGGGTCACCGCCGAATATGGCATGCTGCCGCGCGCGACTCATACCCGCGGCCGCCGCGAAGCCGCGGGCGGCAAGCAAACGGGTCGCACCCAGGAGATCCAGCGCCTGATCGGCCGATCGCTTCGCGCCACCGTCGACATGGAGGCGCTCGGCGAACGGCAGCTGACGCTGGATTGCGACGTCATCCAGGCCGATGGCGGCACTCGAACGGCGGCAATTTCCGGCGCCTGGGTGGCGCTTCGGATCGCCGTCGACCGGTTGATGGAGCAGAAATTGATCGAGCGCGACCCGATCCGGCAGAAGGTCGCCGCCGTCAGCTGCGGGATCCATAATGGCGCGCCGGTGCTGGACCTGGATTATGCCGAGGACAGCTCGGCCGGCTGCGACGGCAATTTCGTCCTCACCGCGGACGGCAAGCTCGTCGAGGCACAAATCACCGCAGAGGGCGAATGTTTCGACGAGGAAGGGCTCCTTCGGATGCTCCGGCTCGCCCGGATCGGTTGTGCCGAGATTTTCGCCGCTCAGGATAAAGCGACGGGACGATGAGGAAGACTGGCCGATGAGGAAGCTCGAACCGGGACGGATCGTCATCGCCAGCCACAATCCCGGCAAGGTCCGGGAGATCGCCGAATTGCTCGGGCCTTACGGGATCGAGCCGATATCGGCGGCTGAGCTCGAACTGCCCGAGCCGGACGAAATCGGCGCCAACTTCATCGACAATGCCGACCTCAAGGCCCGTGCCGCCACCGATCTCTCCGGTCTGCCGGCTCTGGCCGACGATAGCGGGCTATGCGTCGAGGCGCTTGGCGACCGTCCCGGAATCTTTTCGGCGCGCTGGGCGCTCGCCGCGGATCCGCGGGTTCCGCCGGAGGCCGGGCCCGGCGAAATCGAAGGCAAGCGCGATTTCAACCTCGCCATGCGCCGGGTGCAGGAATCGCTCGAGGCCGCAGGTCCGGAGGCGAGCCGAAATGCCCATTTCGTCTGCGCCTTGGCCCTTTGCTGGCCCGACGGGCACAGCGAATGGTTCGAAGGCCGGGTCGACGGCACCCTGGTCTGGCCGCCGCGCGGCGACCGCGGCTTCGGCTACGATCCGATGTTCGTGCCGAACGGCCATCAATCGACCTTCGGCGAAATGGACCCGGCCGAAAAGCACGCGATCAGTCACCGCGCCGACGCATTCCGCAAGCTCGTCGCCGAATTGTTGTGACCATGCCCCTCCCCTTCGTCGAAGGGGATGAGATCGACGAAAGCCATCTCCCCCTCGCCTTTCGATCCCAGCCTGCGACGCTCTCGAGCGACGGCGACAAGTCGTTAGCGCTTTATGTGCACTGGCCGTTCTGCGTCTCCAAATGCCCTTATTGCGACTTCAACAGCCACGTCCGGGAGTCGGTCGACGAGGTCCTGTGGCGGGAATCGCTGCTTCGCGACATGGCTCACGAAGCCGAGGCCACGAGGGGCCGGAGGTTGACCTCGATCTTCTTCGGCGGCGGGACGCCTTCCTTAATGCCGCCCGCCACCGTCGCCGCCTTGATCGAGTCCGCCGAAGCGCATTGGGGATTTGATCGCGAAATCGAGATCACGCTCGAAGCCAACCCCTCCTCTGTCGAAGCGGCCCGTTTCGCCGACCTTGCCGAAGCCGGCGTCAACCGCGTCTCTTTGGGCCTTCAGTCGCTCGACGACGCGCAGCTTCGCTTCCTCGGCCGCGCCCATGACGTCCAGGAGGGGCTGATAGCCCTGGGCACGGCCCAGTCGGTCTTCGACCGAGTCAGCTTCGACCTGATCTACGCTCTTCCGGGCCAGACCCCAGAGGCGTGGGAAAAGATGCTCGCGGAAGCCTTGTCATTCGTCACCGACCACCTTTCGCTTTACCAGCTGACGATCGAGCCCGGGACCCGCTTCGCGGCCATGGCCGCCCGAGGCGAACTTGAGGGCCTCGATCCCGACGAAGGCGCGATCCTCTACGAGCTGACGCAGGAACTGACCGAAGCAGGTGGCCGACCCGCCTACGAAATCTCCAACCATGCTTCCTTAGGCCAGGAAAGCCGTCACAATCTCGCTTACTGGCGCTACGATGCTTACGCCGGGATCGGGCCAGGAGCGCACGGACGCCGCGGCGGCCGTTCGACGCAGCGCCACCGCAAACCCGAAAACTGGCTGGCCGCTCTGAGCCGAGACGGCCACGGGATCGCCGAAGAAGCCGAGATTCCTGCAAGCGAGCGCGGCATCGAGGCGCTCCTGATGGGGCTTCGCCTCCGCGAAGGCGTCGATCTGGAACGCCTCGGGCGGCTCGCCGGCCGCGATCCGACGGACCTTCTCGAGTGGGACGCGGTCGAAAGAAACATCGCCTTGGGCCTGATCGAACGCAATGAAGGCCACATTCGGATCGCGTCTCAAGGCAGGCTTCTGCTCGACCGGATCCTGATGGAGATCGTCCGGGTCAGTTGAAGCCGCGTGGCGCCGGCGAGACGATATCGGTGCCAGTGGCGGTCACTTCCCGCACTTCCAGCGACCGTTCGGCAACGCCTGCATTATCGAATCGGAAGGCGCCGTCGACGCCCGCAAAGCCGGAAGGGTCGCGAAGCGCCTGCGCGGGGAAAGGCCGGCCGATCGGCCAGTCGGCGGCCACTCGGATGGCGAGCAGAACCGAATCGTAGCCCAGGCTGGCGAGTCGGTAGGGGGCCGATCCGTAACGGCTGCGATAGCGGGTCCGGAACTGGTTGAAGAGGGTCTCCGAAGGCGCCGCGAACCAGGCGCCCCGAAGCGCGGCCGAAGCGCCGAGATTGCCTTCGCTCGCCCACAATTCGGTGCCGAGAATATGCGGCTGCGGCGTTGACTGGCGGACGATCGGGATCGCCAGCGACGCGATTTGCGACGTATCGGCGATGAGCACAGCATCATATTGGCCCTGGCCGTTGAGGCGAGTCGCGGCGGCGCGGATTCCGGCACTGTTGCGTTCGAAGGTCTGCATCCCGACCATCCGACCGCCTTCTCCCTCGACGGCGGCGATCACCGCCTGACCCGAACGCTGGCCGTAGGTGCCGGAGGGAAGCAAGGCGCCGAAACGCTCCGACCCGCGCGAACGGGCGAAGGCGACCACCCTTTCGATAGCTTCTCCGGGGGTGAATCCCATGATGTAGACATTGTCGCCGGCAACACTGACGTCGTTCGAGAAA
>DAINCA010000195.1:0-3413 GCA_036732645.1 Allosphingosinicella sp. | reverse complement strand
TCCGCCGAGCGTCGTCGCCACCGCCGCGACCTCGATCGCCAAGCTCCGGCATGGCGGAGACAAACGCGCCCACCTCTGGGAAAACAGCAAGAGGCTCCACAAGGGGCTGCGGGAGCTCGGCTTTCAGCTCGGCACCGAATATCCCCAGTCGGCAATCATCGCCGTCATCATGCCCGACCTGGAGAAAGGCGCCGCGATGTGGGAAGCTCTCCTCGCTGAAGGCCTTTACGTCAATCTCGCTCGTCCTCCGGCGACACCGGCCAACATGACGCTCTTGCGATGCTCGCTTTGCGCCGAGCACAGCGACGATGAGGTCGGTCAGATCCTCGAAATGTTTCGGCGCGCGGGCCATGCCACCGGCGTAATCGGCCAGATTGCCGCATAGTCACGACTAACCGACGGGCTCGCGCGGTTTCGGCCCGGCCTCTGATACTTCACCGACTTTTCATCCCCTCCGGCTTCGCCTAATCTGGCGTCATGGCGGAGGAGGTTAACGGCGCGGGAGGCGAAGAGGTCGGCCACGCGTCCTGGCGGGCGCTGGGCATCAGCGCCGCGGCCTTGTTGTCGACGCTCGCCTTGATCGGCCTGATCCTCATGATCACCTGGTCCAATAGCGCTCGTGACGAGGCGATGGGCTGGGAACGGCGCACTTATGAAGTCATGGTCCTGACCCGGACGATCGACGCGACGATCGCTCGTTCCGAAGCCGCTTTGGGCCGCTACGTGCTCGACGAGGACGATGTCACCGGCACCGCTTATTACAATGAATGGCGCTTCGCAGGGGCGCAGATCGGCCAGATGCAGCGGCTCGTCCGCAACGATCCGGCGCAGCGCCGGCGAGCCGATCGCCTGCACGAACTTTATCTGCAGCGCGGCGCCGAGTTGGCCCCGGCGGCGACCGCAGCGCAGCGTGGCGAGGGCACCGGCGGCCTAGGGATTCTGTACGCCGCCGCCAAATCGGAAACCTTGCCGGCTTTACGCTCCGTGCTCGAAGAAATTGCGCGATCGGAGCGCCTCAATCTCAACCGACGATTGGCTGAGACCAGAGGCCTGGTGGCCAAAGCCGACGCTTATACCGACTGGCTCGGACTCCTCGCGATCCTGGTCGGGCTCGGGGCGGTCGGTCTCGCTTACCTCGCCTGGCGGTCCTTCAACGAGGGTGTGAGGGCGCGACGGGAAGCGGACAGTGAAGGCTGGCGAGCCATGCAGCTCGACCAGGCCGTCCGCGACCGGACCCGCGAGCTGTCGAAAGCGAACGAAGCGCTGAAGGCGGAAGCGGCCGAACGGGCCGCTGCGGAAGCTCAGCTTCGCCAAGTTCAGAAGATGGAGGCGGTCGGGCGCCTGACCGGCGGTATCGCACATGATTTCAACAACATGCTGGCCGTTGTCGTCGGCGGACTCGACCTAGCCCGGCGCAAGCTTCACAGCTCCAAGCGCGAAGTGGAGTTCCATCTCGACAGCGCCATGGAGGGTGCCACCAGGGCCGCAGCTTTGACCCGGCGGCTTTTGACGTTCGCTCGCGCCGAGCCGTTCCTGCCGGAGGCCGTCGCTCCCTCCGAACTGGTCCAGAACATGCTTGAGCTGATCGATCGCTCGATCGGCGAACGGATCGCGGTGCACACCAGCTTTCCGGATGAACCCTGGCACATCTGGGCCGACCGGACCCAGCTCGAAAATGCCGTCCTCAATCTCGCGGTCAACGCCCGCGACGCGATGGACGGCAGTGGCGACCTTCGCATCGAAGTCGAGAATGTCACCGTTTCGGAAGGAGAGGTCGAGCAGCTGGAAGCCGGCGATTTCGTCCAGATCGCCGTCAGCGACACCGGCGCGGGCATCGCCCCGGAACATCTTCAGCGGGTCTTCGAACCCTTTTTCACGACCAAGGAAGTGGGTAAGGGCACCGGCCTTGGACTCAGCCAGATCTTCGGTTTCGCCCAGCAGTCCGGAGGGACGGTCACGATCGATTCCGAACTGGGAAGCGGGACCCGTGTCTGTATCTATCTGCCGCGATCGGCGAGCGCGGCCGAGCGCGCCGCTGAGCGGCCGCCTGTTGCGGCAGGTGATTTCGCTCCGGCGCAACTTCAGGAGGGGACCTCGATCCTGGTCGTCGAGGACGATCCGAGGGTCAGCCGCTCGACCGTGGCCGCGCTCGAAGAACTAGGATATCGGCCGATCGCCTGTGCCGGGGGTAGGGAAGCGCTCGAGCTGCTCGAACGGGAGCCGGGCATCCGCCTGATCGTGACCGACGTGATGATGCCTGAAATGACGGGTATCGAGCTTGCCCAGATCGTCGCGAGGCGGTTCCCCGACAAGCACCTCCTTTTCGTGACCGGTTATGTCGGCGAAGCGGAAGAAGGACAGGACCTCATCGGTCATGATCTGCTGCGCAAGCCGTTCACCGTCAACGCCTTGGCCAGCGCCGTCGAACAGGCGCTCACGCACAAGGTCAGCGAATTGCGCCTCGCTTCAACAGACGAGGCAGCAGAGTGAAAGCAGCCAGCAGCGGCCAGCGTCGCTGCCAGGGCTTCAGCGCGATATCGGTACCGGCATGGCGATTGATCTTCCAGACGAGGTAATCGGCACCGCCGGCGAAGGTCGCCGAGGCCTTCAGCAGCCGGACCAGGGTCAGCAATTTGCCTTTGCGCTGACGCGAGCGCCAGCCCCGCAGCGCCGTCGCTTGGTCACTCCGGAGGCCGACATTGTCCGCCAGTACGGCCTGGCCGAAAAGTCGATAGCGGTCCGCGTCTGAATCGACGATCGACTCCGATCGCTGGGCGCGCTCGGCCCGAAGCTCGGCGCCGTAGGTGAGCGCGAAGCCGGCGCGGAAGACGGCGAGTGGATCGTCCTGGCCTTGGCTCATCGTCGGAAGGGTCAGCGCGAACAAGGTCGGTGCCGCCTGGGCAATGGCGGCCGTTGCGACGGCCGAAGCTTCCTCATCCCTGGCCCAAACCAGCCGGGACGGCTGGGCGAAACGCGCCCAGACAGAGGTGCTTTCGGCCTCCAGCGAGCAGGAACGGGCGAAATCCCGGGCGCTCAGAACCGCATATTTGGCGGCGAGGCCTTCATGAGCGAAGGGAAAGACGTTGGGTGGGATCAACCGGTTTGCGACGGCGAGCCAGCGACGTCGATAAGCAGATCGATAGTTGTCGACGATGACGTAGAAATCGAGCATCAGCCCATCGAGCTCTTTTTGCCGGAGGCATGATCCGTAGAAGAGGACAGACTGCGCCGAGCCAGGGAATTCCGCAGCAACCGCCGCCGCCATCGCCGTCACTCGCGGATCCACCGGCAAGGCGAGCTCGGTGGCTACGAGATCGCGAAGGGAATCAGCCGTCATTCCGACCCATTGGGTTTCAGGCCCGGTTCTTGCGCCAGATCGAAATCAGGATCAGCAGGAACGCCGCCAGCCTGAG
>DAINCA010000194.1:0-3414 GCA_036732645.1 Allosphingosinicella sp. | reverse complement strand
GTTCCCAGCTTCCCGACTTGCCGCCCTGCTTGCTGCTGACGCGGATGCCGCCAATCTCCATGGTCCGGTCGATGGCCTTGAGCATGTCGAACAAGGTCAGACCGGCGACGGAAACGGCCGTCAGGGCTTCCATCTCGACGCCGGTCGGGCCCACGGTCCTGACCTCGCTGGCGATTCGGAACCCCGGCAGATCTTCATCCATCTCAATGACCACGCCGACCTTGGTGAGTTGCAAAGGATGGCAGAGCGGGATCAGGTCTGCAGTACGCTTGGCGGCCATGATCCCGGCGAGCTCGGCCGTCTGTATCACGGATCCCTTGGGGGCGGTTCCCGATCGCACCGATTCAAGCGTTTCCAGCCGGCAGGTCAGAATGCCTTCGGCTGTCGCCCTGCGAGCGTTGGCCGACTTGCCCGAAACATCGACCATCGTCGCGCGGCCGTCGTCGCCGACATGGCTGAGCTTGCTCATGCGCACAAATGCCTGAGGCGGGGTACCTGCCCGGCCAGCGAGCAGGGCCGATAACGGCTGTCGAGCTCGAGACCCAATACAAGGTCCCATCCGTCGCGACAGGCGCCGGTCGACCCCGGCAGGCAGAAAATGAAGGTGTCTTCGATCTGGCCGGCAAAGGCGCGAGACTGCAAAGTCGACACACCGACGGTGCCCAGGCTGGCCTGGTGGAAGACGATCGAGAAGCCGTCCATCTCGCGGCTGAACAAGGGTTTCACCGCTTCCGGCGTGACGTCGCGAGGCGCAAAGCCGGTGCCGCCGGTGCTGAGGATCACGTCGATCCCAGGGTCCGCGACCCACGCCTGGATCTGCCCTCGGATCGCTTCGATCTCGTCGGTGACGATGGCGGTCCCGGCAAGCTCGTGTCCCGACGTCTCGAGCCGTTCGGCGAGCAATTGGCCGGACGTGTCATTTTCACGCGTTCTCGTGTCCGAAACGGTGAGAACCGCAATCCGGAGCGGATAGAAAATCCGGCCTTCGTCTATTCCGGGCACTTTTCGCTCCATCTATCACGTGCGACACGATCATCGTCGCGAGGTTCGATCCAGCGACGGCCGCTGTCCGTATCTTCCCTCTTCCAGAACAAGGCGTCCGTCTTCAATCGATCCATTATATAATCCGCCGCCTCGAACGCGGCCCGGCGATGATCAGACGCGGCGGCGACGAAGACGATCGGCTCACCGGGAAGCAGGGTCCCGAAGCGATGGACGATGCGCAAGCGGGAGATGGCGAAACGGTCGATCGCGGCCTGGCCGATCTGCTCCATCGAGCGCAACGTCAGCCGTGGATGGGATTCGAGGACCAGGCCTTCGACCCTTTCGCCGGCGGCCGATCGGCTTCGCGCGATGCCGACGAAGCTGACGACCGCACCTTCGCCGTCGAGACCCGAAGTGAACTCCGCCAGCTCGCGATCCGCGATGAATGGCTGGCCGGCGAGCCGAACCTCCATCCTATCCTCCAGACAGTGGCGGGAAGAATTCGACACTATCGTGGTCGCCGACAACGTAATCCTCGGCGACGATCATGTCGTCGACGCAGGCGCGAACGCCGGGATTGAGCAGATCGCGCGACGCCACGGGGTGCAATTCCGCAAGCCTGCGGCGCAGTTGCGCGACGGTCTCGCCTTCCGCGACGGCAAGGTCGCTCTGATCGCCGAGCGCGTCCCGCAGCTTCCCGAAGAAAATGATCTTCACTTGCTCTCTTTCATTATTCGGCGGCGCGACGCTTCGTGGCGCTTTCTGTCCCCCCACAATTGACCTGCGTCAATATCCGCCGCACCCATTACCGCCATTCGCGCTGCGGAGAGTCAGGGGACGGTGGATGACGACGAAAATCGCACGCTTGAACCGGTTCCAGCGCCCCGTACTGGCCAGACACTGGTTGGTCTCGTCCGGGAGGGGGTACTGACATGGTGGAGGAAATGGACCGCCCCGCGGCCGGCGCGAACCAGGCGGTATGGACCAGCACTATCGCCTTCACCGTCTGCTTTGCGGTGTGGACGATCTTCTCGATCATCGGCCTGGGCGTCAAGGATGAGCTCGGCCTCTCCGAAACCGAATTCGGACTGCTCGTCGGCACGCCGATCCTCACCGGCTCGCTCAGCCGAGTCGTCCTGGGCGTCTGGGCCGATCAATATGGCGGGCGAAGGGTGTTTGCCGCGGTCATGGTCCTGGCGGCCATCGCCACCTTCCTGACGTCTTATGCCGACAATTATATCGAGCTTCTGATCGCCGCGCTGGGCGTCGGGATTGCCGGCGGCGCCTTCTCGGTCGGCGTCGCCTACGTCTCGAAATTCTACCCGCCTTCGAAGCAGGGCACCGCTCTCGGTATTTTCGGGGCCGGCAATGTCGGCTCCGCCGTCACCAAATTCCTCGCCCCGTTCGTCATGGTGGCGATGGGCTGGCAGGCGGTGGCGCAGATATGGGCGGTGGGACTGATCGTCACTTCCGTCCTCTTCCTGCTCTTCACGAAGGAGGATCCGAGTCAGCTAAAGCGGCAACGCGATCGCAGCAAGGCGGCCGGGATGAGCAGCCAGCTCGCCGTCCTGAAGAATGTCCAGGTGTGGCGATTCGCGCTTTATTATTTCTTCGTTTTCGGGGCTTTCGTCGCGCTCGCCTTGTGGCTGCCGCGTTACCTGATGGGGGTCTATGATCTCGACGTGAAGACTGCGGGCATGCTCGCCGCTTTCTATTCCGTCCCGGCCAGCCTGTTTCGGATTTACGGCGGCCGCCTCTCGGATCGCTACGGCGCCCGCTCCGTCATGTACGTGACATTCGGCGTGTCGGTGCTGACTACATTCATGCTCTCTTATCCGCCGACCACCTACATCATCGAGGGGGTCCGCGGTCCGATCACCTTCCGAACCGAAATGGGCCTCGTCCCCTTCCTCGTCACCATCTTCGTGCTCGGCTTTTTCATGAGCCTGGGCAAGGCGGCGGTCTTCAAGCACATCCCCGTTTATTACCCCAATCATGTCGGCGCGGTCGGCGGTCTCGTCGGAATGATCGGCGGCCTGGGCGGCTTCATTCTGCCGTTGGCCTTCGGGGCGTTGCTCGACCTGACCGGCGTCTGGACGAGCACCTTCGTCCTCCTGTTCGTGCTCGTGTCGACCGCCTTGGTCTGGATGCACGTTGCGATCCGCAACATGGAACGGCGTGCCGAACGCAGGGGTACGGACGAGACCGTTCCCGAGCTTCCCGAGATGCAGGGGTTCGGCGAACCCGGAATTCCGATGCGACCGCATCGGGCCGGACCATTGGCCGACTGGCGGCCGGAAGAGCCTGAATTCTGGGCGAAAGGGGGCCGCGCCACGGCGCGGCGGAACCTATGGATCTCGACCTACTGCCTGTTACTTTCCTTCGCCGTCTGGATGGTGTGGAGCGTCGTCGTCGCCCGGCTTCCGGCGA
>DAINCA010000193.1:0-3418 GCA_036732645.1 Allosphingosinicella sp. | reverse complement strand
GCGCGTCCTGCTGACCGGCTCCTCCGGCTGGCTCGGACGATTTCTCGCACCGCGATTGCGGCAGGTTGGGCATCACGTCGTCGGGTTGGACGTCGCGCAGGGTGCCGATACCGACATTGTCGGCACCGTCGCCGACAAGGCCCTGATCGACCGCATATTCGCCGACCATGGCATCGAGGCGGTGGTGCACACCGGAGCACTCCACAAGCCGGACATAGCCCGTTATCCGAAGCAGGCCTTCATCGACGTCAACGTCACCGGCACGCTCAACCTGCTCGAGGCGGCGGTCCGGGCCCGGAATTCGTGCTTCGTCTTCACCTCGACGACATCGCTGATGATCTCCGAGGCGATCCGGGCCGGCAAGGCCGGCGGCGCGGACCGTGCCGTCTGGCTGACCGAGGAACATGGCCCGCTCGATCCACGCAACATCTATGGCGTCACCAAGCGGGCCGCCGAGCAGCTTTGCGCTTTGTTTCATCGCGAGCACGAACTGCCGATCATCATCCTCCGCACCGGCCGATTCTTCCCGGAGGAGGACGATACGCACCGCGACCTTTCGGGTCCGAACATCAAGGCGAACGAGTTCCTCAACCGGCGGCTGACGGTGGAGGATGCGGCCGAGGCGCATGTCGCGGCTTTGGCCAAGGCCAAGGAGATCGGCTTCGGCCTCTTCATCATCGCTGCGCCGACGCCCTTCCAGCCGGAGGAGGCCAAGAGGCTGCTTGCTGACGCGCCTTCGGTGATCGCCCAACATTTCCCGCAGGCGGCTTCGCTTTACGCCCGGATCGGCTGGACGCTGCCGGATCATATCGACCGGGTCTACGATTCCGCGCTCGCCGCGCAGCGACTTGGTTTTCGTTGCCGGACGGATTTCGCTGCCGTGCTTGCCGCGCTGGAGGGCGGCGAGCCATTGCCGTTCGCCCACGATCCCTCTTATGTTTCGCCCAAGGAACAAGGAGGCGGGCGATGTTGAAGACTTTGTTGGGTGCCGTGACGGGCTGGCTCGCCCTTTCGGCGATGCAGGCGCCACCGGCGCCGGCGCCGGCGGCCGATCTCGCTCTGTGGCGGCTCGACTGCGGCGAGTTCGTCATCAAGCAATATGGCGCCTTCTTTTCCGACACCTTTCAATATCCCCGCGGGCCGAAGAACATCGTCGGCAGCTGCTATCTCATCAAGCACAATGATCGCTACATGCTCTGGGACACGGGCCTCACCGATGCCCTGATCGGCAACGATTTCGACAATCAAGCCCAGACCCTTCGGCTTCGGCGAAGCCTCGTCGACCAGCTCGCCCAGATCAGGGTGCGGCCGGAGCAGATCGGCACGATCGGGATCAGCCACTGGCATTTCGACCATACCGGCCAGGCCGGGCGATTTCCGCAGGCACGTTTGCTGATGGGCCGCAGCGATATCGACATGCTTCGCCGAACCCCGCCGGTCGATCCGGATTCGGTCCGGGCCATGACTCACTGGCTCAGCGGCACCGGACGACTCGAGCCGATCGAGGGCGATCATGACGTTTTTGGCGACGGCCGTGTCGTGATGCTCGATCTGCCCGGCCACACGCCAGGCCATTACGCTTTGCTCGTCCGCCTCGCGTCGGGGCCGGTCCTTCTGTCCGGAGACCTCTATCACTTCACCGAGCAGGTCGAGAATCGCGGCGTCCCGCCGTTCAATCACGACCGCGCCGATACTTTGGCGTCGATGGACCGTTACGACCGGATCGCACGCAACTTGCGTGCCCGGACGATCATCCAGCACGAGCCCGCCGATATCGCCAAGCTCCCGGCCTTCCCGCAGGCGGCGCGCTGATGGCCAGTCTCCAAGTGCGGCGTCGTCGGCGTGACCTGAAGCGCGTGGCAGGAGCTGTCGCATGAAGGCGCTCCTTTCCGAGGCCCCGGGCGGGCCGGAAACGCTCAGGCTGAGGGAGCTGGATGAACCGACGCCAGGCCCGGGCCAGTTGCTCGTCCAGGTGAAGGCCTGCGCGATCAATTATCCGGACGTTCTCATCATCGAGGACAAGTATCAGTTCAAGCCGTCGCGGCCATTCGCGCCGGGTGGCGAGATAGCGGGCATCGTGGAGGAGACGGGCGAAGTCGTCTCCGGCTGGTCGGTGGGCGACCGGGTGATCGCCATGCTCGGCCATGGCGGGCTTGCCGAGAAGGTACTGGTGCCGGCGGCGATGGCGCTTCGGCTGCCGGAGGGCCGAAGCTTCGAGGAAGGATCGGCCTTGGTACTGACCTACGCGACGACGATCCATGCCTTGCTGGACCGCGGCAAATTGAAAAAGGGGGAGACGTTGCTCGTGCTCGGCGCCGCCGGCGGCGTCGGTTTGGCTGCGGTCGAGCTTGGCAAGGCGTTCGGCGCGCGCGTCGTCGCGGCCGCCTCATCGGACGAAAAGGCCGCCGCGGCCAAGGCGGCGGGAGCGGACGAAGCAATCGTCTACCCGATCGGGCCGTTCGATCGGGATCAGTCGAAAAAGCTCGCCCAGCAATTCAAGGACGCCGTCGGTCCCGACGGCGCCGATCTGATCTACGACCCGGTCGGCGGCGATTATACCGAAGCGGCGTTGCGCTCGATCGCCTGGGAGGGGCGGCTGCTCGTGATCGGCTTTCCTGCCGGAATCCCCAGGCTTCCGCTCAATCTGACCTTGCTCAAGAGCTGCGATGTGCGGGGCGTTTTCTGGGGCGCGTTCGCCGCCCGTGACCCGCAGGCGAATGCCGCCCATGTCGCCACGCTTTTCAGGCTCTGGGAGGAGGGCAGGATCGCCCCCAAAGTGAGCCGGACCTGGCCGCTCGAGCAGGGCGGACAAGCAATCGCCCACATGGCCGCCCGCAAGGCGGTCGGAAAGCTCGTCGTGACCATGGACTGAGCCAAAGCGTGGCGCTCAGTGCCAGTCCGGGTCCGCGGCCGGTGCCAGTTCCCTCGCCGCAGCCACCACGTCCTCGAGGTCGACGGGCGTATCGAACGGATCCTCGTCGAGTTCGGTCACCCGGTTCAGCCGGCGCTGCCAGCTGTGGAGCGCCTCCACATAAGGGATGAAGGGCTTGCGCATCAGCGCGCCTGAAGGAAGGCGCTCGACGTCGGCGATGCCGTTGTGAAGCCATTCGCCATTGTGCCAGTTGGGCATGTCGACGGCCGGAAAGAGGCAGATACCGTGCAGATCGACGCCGCGGTTCACGGCGGCGAGGCTTTCGTTCACGACATCGTTCAGCCAGTCGTCACGGCCGCCGTGAAGTCCGGATGTCTCGGCGACGATGACCGGTCGGTGATAGCGTTTCCATCCTTCCTCGATCATGTCGCATAACGGGCGGATCCGCGGGTCGCCGGGATCGAGCGCGGCGTGCGGTCCTTCCGGACGATATTCCATCTGGCCGAAACTGTAATTGTTGAACCCGACGATATCGAGGATCTCGAG
>DAINCA010000192.1:0-3468 GCA_036732645.1 Allosphingosinicella sp. | reverse complement strand
CGGCGCAAGTTCCTCCGGTCGGAACGGTCCGAATATGCCGCCTGCGTCGATGTCGTGAAACGCCTGGCCATGGCTCGCCCCGACATCGGCTTCACGCTCGAGCATGACGGCCGCCGAACTCTGAAGGTGCAGGCCGGAGAAGATCGGCCGTCGCGGGTCGCTGCGCTCACCGACCGCGAGCTGGCGGCCAACAGCCTCGCCATCGACTATGAACGGGGTTCGGCTCATCTCGGCGGAGTGGCCGGCCTGCCGACCTTCAACCGCGGCGTCGCCGACCATCAATATCTGTTCGTCAACGGCCGGCCGGTGAAGGACCGATTGCTGATCGGCGCCGTTCGGGCCGCTTATCAGGACCTGCTGGCCCGAGACCGCCATCCGGTGCTTGCCCTGTTCATCGATCTCCCGGGGGACGAGGTCGACGTCAACGTCCATCCGGCCAAGACGGAGGTCCGCTTTCGCGACCCCGGCGGCATTCGCGGTCTGATCGTCGGCGGCCTCAGGCACGCTCTCGATCTTGCCGGCCATCGTTCCGCCCAAAGGCCCAATGCGGCGGCGCTTGGCAACTGGCAGAGCGACCCTGGCGCGTTTCGCCCTGAAGGCGCAGGTGAGGCGTCTTCGTCCTTCTTCACGCACCGGAGCGGGGGCTGGCCTTCGGCCTCTGCAGCGGCGATGCTTCGGGAATATGCAGAAGATTTTACTCCGCACGCGCGCGCCGAGCCCGCGGTCGAGAAGCCGCCCTCGGTCGAGGCCTTCCCGCTCGGAGTAGCCCGGGGGCAAGTTGCAGCGACCTACATCGTCGCCGAGGCCGAGGATGGCCTGGTGCTCGTCGACCAGCATGCCGCTCACGAACGCTTGGTGCTCGAGCGGATGCGCCGGGCGATGGCCGACGGCGGCGTCGCCCGGCAGGCGCTGCTCCTTCCCGAAGTCGTGGAGCTGGACGAGCCGGCCTGCGACCGGATCGAGGCGAGGATAGCGGAGCTTGCCGAAATGGGGCTCGAACTGGAGCGGTTCGGCCCGCGGGCGATCCTTGTTCGTGCGACTCCCGCCATGCTCGGCGCAGGCGAGGCCAGGGGCATGGTCACCGATCTGGCTGACGAGCTCGCCGCGTTCGACGAGGCCTTGAGCCTGAAGGAGAGGCTGGACCTGGTCGCTGCGACCATGGCCTGTCACGGTTCGGTTCGGGCGGGCCGGTTGCTGTCGGTGGCGGAAATGAACGCCCTGCTGCGCGAGATGGAGGTGACGCCCCATAGCGGGCAGTGCAACCATGGCCGGCCAACCTGGGTGAAGCTTGCGCACGGCGACATCGAAAAGCTGTTCGGCCGAAAGTGACCTTCTGGCGTTCGCCGCTGCCCGTCGCGTCCGCATCACACGGAGCCATCATTCCCGATCGTCGTTGTCCGCGATGGAATGAAAGGGAGTCGCGAGTTGAGGAAGGACCGGGTTTGCCGGCTCACGATGTTCGCGGGTCTGCTGTGCACGGGCTGCGCGTCGACAACGCCGTCGCTTTCTCCACCGGCAACGACTCGATCCGTCCCCGCACCAGCTTATTCGTTACAGGGCGAGAGTCTCGCCGCCCGCCTTCTCGCCGCTCATAATCGGGAGCGCGCAGCCGTAGGCGTTGCGCCGTTGCGGTGGGATCCGGCTTTGGCCGCAGCCGCCGCTGCTTATGGACCGTCGCTCGCGGCGGCCGGACGCCTCGTCCATTCGAGCCGAACCGGCCGCCCGAACCAGAGCGAGAATCTGTGGATGGGAACCCGCGGCGCTTATTCACCCGAGCAGATGGTGGGAAGCTGGGCGTCCGAAAGAACGATGTTCCGACCCGGCATTTTCCCGAACGTCAGCAGTACCGGCAACTGGGTCGACGTGTCTCATTACACGCAGATGATCTGGCGAAGCACGACTGCGGTCGGCTGCGCCATATATTCCAGCCGGAGCTGGGACTATCTCATCTGCCGATACTCGCCGCGCGGCAACAAAGACGGCCAGCGCGTGCCCTGATCAGCCCAGGGCATCCGCCGGGATGTTCGTCTTATCCATCAGGCCTGCGCGCTCAGCCGCATTTCGTCGGTCGAGGGCGGCGGTGCCGGGACGGGCTCGGCGAACGGGTGCATGGTCACGGACAGGATCGCGCCAAGGACGAAACCCTGAAGGACCAGGACGATGGGATTCTGGAGGCGCAGCCGGAGCTTCGTCCTGACGATGTCGCTGTGCGGGCGCGTGCTCATCCGTTCGACTCCAGAACAGCCGAACCGCCCGCTTCACGCCTGCGGCGCGCGTCGTCCGTCTGGTCCTGGGCATGTTTGACAGCTCGCTCGATGATCTCCCCGTCGACAGGGGCGGGCAGTGGCTCGGCACAGGCCGACAGCGAAGCAACGAGAATCAATGAAAGCAATTTCCCAGGCATCGTCTTTTCTCCCGATCGCCCGCGGCTTCGGTGCCGGGGCAATTCGGGGATAGGGGATTGGGAGGTCGGCGATCCTGAGAGGGGGCGGGAATCATTCTGAGCCAGAATCTTCCCACAAAGGGACGAGCAAATCGTCTCGCGACGAGCGCGAGCCAGACTTCAGCGGAAGGGGGCGATGAGGGCTCGTCCCAACGGCATCCACGATTCGCTGGCAGCGAAGGACTCCGCATTGAGGCGGCCGATGTGAACGATCAGGCCGACGACCAGGACAGCATGAACCCTTCGACAGACGAAGAGATCATAAGCGATCGCAACCAGCAGCGGCGCGAGGTTGAGCGGCTGCCAGATGAAGGGGTCCTCGAAGCCGGCACGACCGACGAGACGACCCAAGCCGACGACCGCGATCGAAAAAGTTGCCACGAACATCGCCCGTTTGTGGAGTTGGGGCCGCTTCCGATAGACGATGGCGGCGGAGAGAAAGCCCGCGAAAAATACCATGTCGATGAATGGGAAGAAGGCGAACGAAGCGGCGGCTTCGAAGTCGTTTTCCCGCAAGCCAAGACGGAAGCCGAGCAAGCCGGCGGCGTAGATTCCGACTGCGGCGATAATGAAGCCGTAGATTGCCAGCCATGGTCCGAGCTCGAGGTGAACGCGCGCACGCCCGGTCATGATAAATGCGGCCTGGGAAATGTAGAGAAGCAGCCAAATCGTGAAGAGCGCGGAATGGAGATGGATCAGCCAATATTGAGCCGTTGATGCCGGCGCGCGCCCGATGACTGCACTGAAATATTGGGGCCAGAAACCGGCGATCGCCAGCACCAGCAGGATCAGGCCGAAGATCGTGAATGCGGGCGACTTGCGCAGCTTTCGCCGAATCGGGACCGGCTCAATGTCTTTCGCCGCCGCCGTGCCCATCTTTTCCCCCCGGCGTATCAGTATCACGCCCTTGGGCGCGCAGCCACACGCGACCGAATTGCGGACAGTGCCTGCAGTGGAGCGACGCAACCTTCTTGCACTTTGACCCGAACGGCCGACATGGGGCGCAGCAAGAGGAAAAAGCGGAA
>DAINCA010000191.1:0-3473 GCA_036732645.1 Allosphingosinicella sp. | reverse complement strand
GAAGCGGTTCGAGCCCATGAGCGAGCCCTGCAACTTCTTCTCGGCGAGCAGGTCCATGGCGTGAACGCCGATCTTCTCGTTCAACGGCATCATGCCGACGATGGTCGCCGTGCCGCCGCGTCGGAGCAGGGCCAGGGCGAATTCGCCGCTGGCGATCCGCCCGACCGCCTCGATTGCGTGATCGACTCCGCCTTTAGTGAGCTCGAGGATATTGGCGCGAAGGTCCGGATCGCCGGAGTCGAAACTGTCCGTCGCTCCGACCCGCTCGGCGAGCGTCCGCTTGGCCGCGACTGGATCCACCGCGATGATCCTGTTGGCCCCGGCGATCCGTGCAGCATTGATCGCCGCAAGCCCAATTCCGCCGCAGCCGATCACCGCGACATCCTCGCCCGGACGGACTGCGGCCGTGTTGAAGACCGCTCCGGCTCCGGTCACGACGGCGCAGCCCAGTAACGCGGCGCGGTCGAACGGCATGTCCCGATCAATGACGACAGCACCATTTTCGTGGACGAGCAGAAGCTCGGCATAACCGCCGACGTTGAGGAGCTGATGAACCGGCGCCCCGTCGAGCGTCAGCCGGGCGGCCTCCGCTGGTCGCCGCTTGGTGGAGGGGTCGACGCACAGAGCCAGCCGACCCGACAGGCAATATTCGCAGCGACCGCAGAAATTGGAGAAGCAGGTGACGACATGATCACCGGGCTTCATCGCCGTGACGTCGCTCCCCACTGCTTCGACCAGGCCGGCCGCTTCATGCCCCGGAATCGCGGGCAGCGGCGTCGGATAAACGCCGTCGACGAAATGGAGGTCGGAGTGGCAGGCGCCGCAGGCGCGCGTGCGGATCAGCACCTCTCGCGGTCCTGGAGCGGCGATCGTCACCTCTTCCACCGCGAGGGCCGTTCTCGGCGCACGGAGAATTGCGGCTTTCATTTGATCATGCCGTCATCCCGGAGAGCTGGCGACGCGGTCGCTTACGCTCATGCCTTCGGCGCATGTTTGGCATATTCCAGTCGAGCGATCGCCCGCGCATGAACCTCGTCCGGCCCGTCCGCGAGCCGCAACGTCCGGATGCCCGCGTAACTCTTGGCGAGGTCGAAATCCTGGCTGACTCCGGCGCCGCCATGGGCCTGAATCGAATCGTCGATGATCCTGAGCGCCATGTTCGGCGCATGCACCTTGATCATGGCGATCTCGCCAGCGGCGGACTTGTTGCCGGCCTTGTCCATCATGTCGGCCGCCTTCAGGCACAGGAGGCGCGAACATTCGATGTCGATCCTGGCCGTGGCAATCCTTTGCTCCCAGACGCTATGCGCCGAAAGCGGCTTGCCGAAGGCCACGCGTGACTGCAGCCTTTTCACCATCGCCGCCAACGCTTCTTCCGCGACTCCGATCGTGCGCATGCAATGATGGATCCGGCCGGGTCCCAACCGACCCTGGGCGATCTCAAACCCTCGGCCTTCCCCCAGCAGCATGTTCGAAACTGGGATCCGGACGTCCTTGAGCTCCACCTCCATGTGGCCGTGCGGCGCGTCGTCATAGCCGAATACCGTTAGCGCCCGTTCGACGGTGATGCCGGGCGCGTCGAGCGGTACCAGCACCATCGACTGTTGCTGGTGCTTCGGTCCATCGGGATCGGTCTTGCCCATGACGATCGCGACCTTGCAGCGCGGATCTCCGGCCCCCGACGACCACCATTTGCGGCCGTTGATGACGTAACTATCGCCGTCGCGCCGGATCTCGCACTGGATATTGGTGGCGTCGGACGAGGCGACCGCGGGCTCCGTCATCAGGAAGGCGGATCGAATGTCGCCGTTCATCAGTGGCTTCAGCCACTGTTCCTTCTGATCTCGAGTGCCGTAGCGGTGAAGCACCTCCATATTGCCTGTGTCGGGCGCCGAGCAGTTGAACACTTCGGACGCCCAGCCGATGCGGCCCATTTCCTCGGCGCATAAGGCATATTCGAGATTGGTCAGCTGGGTCCCTTCGAACGCGAAGCTGTCGTCGACATGGCGGAGCGCCTGACCCGGCGGCATGAACAGATTCCACAAGCCGGCGGCCTTCGCCTGAGGCTTCAGCTCCTCGATCACCTCGATCGGCTGCCAGCGGTCGCCGGCTGCGAGCTGGTTCTGGTAGTCCTTGTTGCGCGGACGAATCCGAGTTTCGACGAAGTCGCGCACCTGGTCGCGGTACAAACGTTCGCGTTCCGTAAGGTCAAAATCCATTCGCCGTTTCCTCCGTTTCCGCTGCGGTCGAAGCTGCCAGAAACGGCAGATTTTCGCCAGAGGCGTACTAGAGCGAGGCTCGATCGATTGATCCAGATTGTTGGGTTTTCCCTGAGTTTTTTGGCAAGTGGCCTATCGAGGGTGGACCAGCGATTGATCGATGCGGCAGCGCAACGCTTCCGCGCCACAAGCGTTGAGTGCCGACTTAACCTGGATCATGGAGGTTGTGACTTTTGGGTAGGAGCGACAAGTCGCTGTCGGAAAAGGCCGCGCTC
This sequence comes from Allosphingosinicella sp., assembly GCA_036732645.1. Taxonomy (GTDB): domain Bacteria; phylum Pseudomonadota; class Alphaproteobacteria; order Sphingomonadales; family Sphingomonadaceae; genus Allosphingosinicella. The sequence goes on along the minus strand of DAINCA010000191.1, from coordinate 979 downwards.
GGCATCGAGGGCCTGGATGACATCACGAGCGGCGGTCTCACCCGCGGCCGCCTGTTTCTTATCGAGGGCAGCCCCGGGACTGGCAAGACAACGGTAGCAACCCAATTCCTCCTCGCTGGCGTGGAAGCGGGTGAGCGTGGTCTCTACATCACGCTGTCCGAAACGGAGGACGAGCTTCGCGCCGGCGCCAAATCCCATGGCTGGTCGCTCGATGGTTTCGAGATTTTCGAGCTATCCCCACCAGAGAGCCTGCTCGACGAGGAACAGCAGCAGAGCCTGCTTTATTCGTCGGACCTCGAACTTGGTGAAACAACGAAGAGGATCCTGGAGTGCGTGGAGCGTCTAAAGCCGGATCGGATCGTCCTCGATAGTCTTTCGGAGATCCGGCTCCTCGCGCAGAGTTCGCTGCGTTATCGCCGCCAGATCCTGGCCTTGAAGCACTTTTTTGGCCGCCATGGGGTGACGGTCATGTTGCTCGATGATCTTACCGCCGAATCCGAAGACCGTACGATGCACAGCATCGCCCATGGCGTCATCAGATTGTATGAACTTTCGCCCGATTATGGTTCGGAACGCCGGCGCCTGAAGGTGCAGAAGTATCGCGGCTTGCGCTACCGCGGCGGCTATCATGATTTCGTAATCGATACCGGGGGGATCCGTGTTTTCCCGCGCCTAGTCTCGGCCGAGCACAGAAGCGAGATCGACCGGGAGGTATTGAAGTCGGAATCGCCTCAGCTGAACGCCTTGCTCGGCGGCGGAGTGGAGCGTGGTTCGAGCACGTTGATTCTCGGTCCCGCCGGTACCGGCAAGTCGCTTTTGGCCCTGACCTTCATCCAGGGCGCCATCCATCGTGGCGAACGGGCCGCGATGTTCGTCTTCGACGAGGAACTGGGTTTGCTGTTCGACCGCGCGAAGCCGCTTGGGGTCGATCTCAAGTCGCTGGTGGAGCAGGGCCAGCTGATGATCGAGCAGGTCGATG
>DAINCA010000190.1:0-3484 GCA_036732645.1 Allosphingosinicella sp. | reverse complement strand
GGGGTTGAACCCCTACAGCTCCTTCATAAGGCCACAGAGCATCGCTCCGAGCGCGATTTTGAGCCGCTCCGGCTCGCGGTCGAAATAATGCCGGGCGGCGGCGCGAAGGCCGTAGACGTTATCGCCATAATAAGCGGTCGAAAGATATCGCGAGAGGATCTCCTCCTTGCTCAGTCTCAACTCGAGCCAGCAGGCGATCAGGACCTCACGAAGCTTGCGGGCGACGGACCGGTCGGCGTTGAGATAGATATGCTTGGCGAGTTGCTGGGTGATCGTGATCCCGCCCTCGCGGACCTCGCCGGCCCGAAGATTGCGCCACATCGCTCGGGCAAGACCGTTCGGATCGACCCCCCAGTGGAAGGCGAAGCGGCGGTCCTCGATGGCCAGCACCGGCTGCCAGACATGCGGCGGCAACTGCGCGATCGACACGGGATCGGCGACGATCGCCCCGCGGCGCGCGATCGGACGCCCTTCCGCCGACAGCAAGGTGAGGCTTTGCGCGACCGGTGGGCGAAGCGACCTGGACAGAGGCGCGGCGACGGCAAGCCAGAAGATCAGGAGCAAAAGGACAGAGGCGGCCAGCGCCGCCGTCCCCCATTGGATGCGACGCCGCCAGTGGCGACGTCCAGCGACGGCCGGGCGAATCCCGTTTTCGTCACAGGGCAGATTGGACCGTTCGACCGGCATGAGCCGGCCAGTCGGGCTGTCGAAAAACAAAAGCGTCTCCTGCCGCCTCGTCCAGGTCGGCAGGGAGCAAACGGACAAGATCAAGGCGGGTTGCCGCGCACCGACAAGGGGTGCAACGCAGTCGCACGCCATCCGTTGTCAGTCCGAACAACAGAAGAGGAACCGTCGCATGGGTATTTTCGGCTCGATCAAGAACGCCATTTTCGGCCAGGCCCGGGCGGCGCAGACGGCGACCACCGGAAGCAGCACGATTCCTCCGGTCGCCGGGCAAGCCCAGGGCCAGCCTCAGGCCGACCAGCAGCCGGTCGACGTCGAGGCCGTATTGACCCAGATCTCCGCCCAGAAGGGCAATCCCGACCTCAACTGGCGGACCTCGATCGTCGACCTGATGAAGTTGCTCGACCTCGATTCCAGCCTGAACAATCGCAAGGAGCTTGCGACCGAGCTTGGTTATACCGGCGAGAAAGACGGCAGCGCCGAGATGAACATGTGGCTTCACCGCAGGGTGATGGAAGAACTGGAGAGGAATGGCGGAATCGTCCCGGCCGGCCTCAAGGACTGATTGCGACGATCCATTTCGGCGGCTCGTTCCGGGCCGCCGACGATGCAGCCGTGGTCCGTTGCAAAGGCTCGACGGAGGCCATCGGCACAAGCGCGCAGCTTGCAATCGAGGGTGAAATCCCCACTTATGGGGCTGCTTCGGTCGTAAAGACGGTCTTCGGCGCTTTGCGGCTCCTTCCTCCTTCTCCAGCCTCCCTGGCAAGCAAGGCCTGCCATGTTCGGCGAGCCCCAATGAGAAGGATCGTCTCATGACCGTCGGCAAAGTGAAATTCTTCAATGCCTCCAAGGGTTATGGTTTCATCGCTCCCGAAGACGGCGGAAGCGACGCTTTCGTCCACATCACCGCGCTCGAGAAAGTGGGTCTCAGGACCCTCGAGCAGGACCAGCGCGTTACCTACGATCTCGAGACCGACCAGCGCGGCAAGACCAGCGCCGTCAATCTCCAGGTCGACTAGAGCTCAGCTTCCCGACCGGCTTCGGCCGGCCGGGACTGCCTGAACAGGCTCCTTTTGGAGCTTTCGCCAGATATTACCCCCGCGCTCCGCAGAAGAGGTCAGACATGTCGCTCAACCACGATTTCTACTGCCAGCGCGCCGTCGAGGCCCGTAGAGCCGCGTCCGACGCCACCCTGGACAATGTCCGCGATCGCCATCTCGGCGCCGCGGCCGCCTGGGACGCGATGGCCGATCGCGCCGCCCGGACCACGCGCGCGCGGATCGACACCGAAGAGCGCAAGGCCGCCGCGGCCGCCGACCTGCAGGCCCAGACGCCCGACGCCGGCTGAACCGGCGGCGAGCGCAACGCCGCCGAAAATCCTTACTGAAATTGTCCGCGAGCATCTGATTGCTCAGCGGTCGCGTTGTCGAGGTCAGTTACCGCGGGCCGACGTCAGCCGTCCAAGCGGACATCGATGCTCCTATCGGCTCAATTGCCGCTGGAGCCGCCGGTCATTGCGCCGGCCATGCTTTCATTGCGGGTGCGTTCGGCGAGGCGATCCCAATCGGCCTTGGTGTAGCAGACCCGCCGTCCGCCCGCGAGGCGACCGGTATCTTCCATTCGGCGGCAGATGAGCCGGTTCGGATCGTCCTTCGCCTGGGTCTTGGTGTTGGTCTTGGCCGCAGGTTCGTCGGCCGCGGTCACGACGGCCGGAAGGACGAGCAGGCTCAGGCCGGCGGCGGCGAGAGAAACGAAAGCACGCATGCCGAAATCCTCTTCAGAATAGCTTTCTGCCCCATAATCGATTTCCGGCTCCGCGGATAGGCTGAGGCGGCATGACCCTGTCCGCGACTTCGTCAGCGCGTGCCGATTCCGCGACCGCCGAGCTTGCAAGCGCGATAGCGTCGGCGCACGGCTCCGGAGAGGAGAGAGAAAGATGATCACTCGCACCGCGACCGCTCGCTACGAAGGCTTCGGCAAGGATGGAAAGGGCCAGGTCTCGACCCAGTCCAAAGTACTCGACAACCAGCCTTATGGTTTCGGCTCCCGCTTCGAGGAAAAAGCCGGCACCAATCCCGAGGAATTGATCGCGGCCGCCCATGCCGCCTGCTTCACCATGGCCCTGTCCTTCGCTTTGGCGAAGGAAGGACTCGATGAAGGACGCCTGGAAACCACGGCAAAGGTTAAGCTCGACAAGGAAGGTGACGGCTTCCGCGTCAGCCGGTCGGACCTGACCCTGACCGCCTCCGTCAGCGGCATAGACGAAGCCCGCTTCGCCGAGATCGCCGAGGGCGCCAAAGCGAACTGCCCGATCTCCAAATTGCTCAACGCGGAGATCGACTTCGATTTCACGCTGAACGGGTAAGGGAGTCGCGGAAGCGGGAGATTGGGACTTCGGGGCCTGCTTCGGCGCCAAAGTTCGTCAGCCGAATGTGAAGAGGCCGGGGCGTTAGCGGCCTCGCTGGTGTTCATGGATTCCGGCTTTCGCCGGGATGACGGTATCTGGGCCAGGTGACGGTCTGCACGGGTGAGACGCTCACCCCCCTCGGGTCACCCCGGCGGAAGCCGGGGCCCATGAACTCAGAGATCGTCCAATGGGGCGGTGCCTTTGCCGCTTGGAGCCGTGTTCATGGATCCCGGCTTTCGCCGGGATGACGATATGGTTGGGCGAGGTGGTAACCGTCCTGACACGCGTCACCCCGGCGGACGCCGGGGTCCATGAACTCCGTCATCACCGCGTTGGGCGGTGCTTGCCCGCCGGCGCCGTGTTCATGGATTCCGGCTTTCGCCGGAATGACGA
>DAINCA010000189.1:0-3506 GCA_036732645.1 Allosphingosinicella sp. | reverse complement strand
ATCGCCGGGCTGAAGCTCACCGCCTAGCGCCCGATCAGCGTTCGGCGGGGCGTAGATGCCGTTCCACCTCGTCGCTTTCCTCGACCGATTCGATGAATCTCGGCTCGACCCGGCGCTGCGATGCCTGCTCGAAGCCGTGGCCGAGCGACAGGATCAGCCCGTCGGCCCATTTCGCGCCGATGAAGCTCAGTCCCACCGGAAGTCCACGAACCACCCCCATCGGCACCGTCAGGTGCGGATAGCCCGCGACCGCGGCAAGGCCGCCGGCGCCGGCACCGGGATATTGATCGCCATGGACGCTGTCGATGAGCCAGGCGGGCGGCATCGTCGGGCCGATCAATGCGGCGACCTGATGCTCCCGAAGTAGCCGGTCGATCCCTTCGGCGCCGGCCAGCCTCAGGCTGGTTGCGCGTGCCTGGCGATAGGCTTCGTCCATTTCGGTGTTTTCGGCGCGCTCGAACAGATCCTGGCCGAACAAGGGCATCTCGACCTCGGCATGTGCCCGGTTGAAGGCGATGATGTCGGCCAGCGTCCGGGTTGTCACATTTGCTGGGGTCGTGGCGAGATAGGCATTCAGATCGGCCTTGAGCTCGGCCATCAGGACGATGAATTCGTTGCGGCTGATCTCGGGGCGGCTGTCGAACTCGGCGATGTCGACCAGGATTGCGCCTTCGTCGCGAAGGGTCTGAAGCGCCTGCTCGAAGGCGCTGTCCGTGCCGAAGCCGGTCGCGAATCGCATCACGCCGATTCTGACCCCGTTCAAGGCTTCCGGCCGTAGTTTCGCGGCATAATCCTCGCCTCGGCTATCGGCCTCGGCGGTGGCGGGATCGGCCGGGTCGCTGCCGGCAATGGCGGTGAGGACGAGGGCGGCGTCGCGGACCGTACGGGTCATCGGTCCAGGCGTGTCCTGGCTGTGGCTGATCGGTACGATGTGGGTACGACTGACGAGGCCGACCGTCGGCTTGAAGCCGACAATGCCATTGACGGCGGCCGGACAGGTGATCGAGCCGTCGGTTTCGGTGCCGATCGCCGCCGGCACCATCCCGGCTGCGACCGCGGCCGCGCTGCCCGAGCTCGAACCGCACGGATTGCGATCGAGCGCATGGGGATTGCGGGTCTGGCCGCCGATCGCGCTCCAGCCCGAGATCGAATTGGATGACCTTATGTTCGCCCATTCGGAAAGATTGGCCTTGCCCACGATCACCGCCCCTGCCTCGCGGAGCCTCGCCACCAAAGGTGCGTCGCGGTTGGTGACATTGGCGGCGAGGGCAAGGCTGCCGGCGGTGGTCGGAAGCGAGCCGGCGGTCTCGATATTGTCCTTGATCAGGATCGGCATTCCGAACAGCGGCCCCCGCGCAGTTTCGTTGCTGTCCAATGTCCGGGCCTGATCGATCGCCGTCGGCTCGACGGCGATCACGGCGTTGAGCCGCGGGTTCAGTTCGGCGATCCGTTCGAGCGCCGTGCGAGTCCGCGATTCCGCCGAGGCGGCGTCCAGGACGATCGCCGATCCTGACGGGCCGCGGCGGACGGACGCGCAGGCGCAAAGGGCGAGGCAGCAAGCGAGCAGGAGAAAGTGCCGGTTCATCGGTCAAATCTGACCGATGGCGTAAGCGAGGTCTAGCCGTTCCCGTCGAGCCGCGCCCGCTCGATCGCCTCGTTGATCAGCTTCATGGCCATGTCGCGATCGCCCCAGCCGTTGAGCTTCGCCCACTTGCCCGGCTCCAGATCCTTGTAGTGGGTGAAGAAATGCTCGATCTGCTGGGTGACGATCGGCGGCAGATCCTCGTGGGCGTCGATGTCGCTGTAATAAGGGAAAGTGGAATCGACCGGGACGGTGATCAGTTTCTCGTCGCCGCCTTTGTCGTCGTCCATCAGCAGCACGCCTACCGGCCGGACTCGTATCACGCAGCCCGAAATGAGCGGTGATCGCGCGATCACCAGGGCATCGAGCGGATCGCCATCCTCGCCCAATGTATGCGGGACGAAGCCATAATTGGCCGGATAACGCATCGAGGTATGGAGGATCCGATCGACGAAGATCGCGCCTGACTTCTTGTCGAATTCATATTTCACCGGCTCCCCGCCAAGAGGAACTTCGATGATGACGTTGATTTGCTGCGGCGGATCGTCCCCGACGGGAACCAGGTCGATATTCATGGCCGGGCGATAGTCCTCCGCCGCTTTCCATGCGAGCCGAAAATGTCCGTGCCCGTGCGGCGTGGTTTCCACGCCGCCGGAAAGTGGCTAGGGGCGCGCGATGAGCAAGGGCCCGCAGAGGATCAGGGGAACCCAGGACATCTGGGGCGAGGAAGCCGACCGTTTTCTCACGGTCGTCGCGGCTTTCGATCGGCTGCGCCGGCTGTACGGCTTTCAACGGGTCGAGATCCCGGTGTTCGAAGCGACCGACGTCTTCGCCCGGTCGATTGGCGAGACAACCGACATCGTCTCCAAGGAGATGTACAGCTTTCCCGATCGGGGCGGCGATTCCCTTACGCTCCGGCCCGAATTCACGGCTGGAATCTGCCGCGCTTATCTGTCCGAAGGCTGGCAGCAGCATGCCCCGGTCAAGCTCGCGACCGACGGCCCCGTCTTCCGCTACGAGCGGCCGCAAAAAGGGCGCTACCGCCAGTTTCACCAGCTCGACGCCGAGATCATCGGCAGTGATTCGCCGCTTGCCGACATCGAGCTGCTCGTCCTGGCCGACCAGCTTCTGAAGGAGCTGGGGATCGCCGAGGGCGTGACTCTTCAGCTCAACACTTTGGGGGATTCGGAAACCCGCGAGTCGTGGCGCAAGGCTCTCGTCGAATATTTCGAGGCGCACCGGCCAGACCTGTCCGAAGAGGCCGTCGTTCGGCTCGAGCGCAACCCGCTCCGCCTCCTTGACACCAAGATCCCGGGCGACCGCGTGATTGCGGACCAGGCGCCGTCGATCGACGATTTTCTGACGGCGCAGGCCCGGGAATTTTTCGCCGAGGTGACGGCCGGCCTCGATTGCGCCAGGGTCGCCTGGACCCGCGATCCGCGGCTCGTCCGCGGCCTCGATTATTACCGCCACACCGCGTTCGAATTCGTCACCGACCGGCTCGGCGCACAGGGCGCCGTCATCGCCGGCGGCCGTTATGACGGGTTGATCGAGAGCCTCGGCGGGCCCCCGACTCCGGCCGTCGGATGGGCGGCAGGGATCGAGCGGCTGGGAATGATGATCGAGGCACCGGAAAAGTCCGCGCCCGATGTCGTGCTGGTGCCGCTCGGCGAACGCGCGGAACAAGCGGCCGTGGGGATCCTCGCCGACTTGCGCCGCGAAGGGCTCGCCTGCGACATGGCCTTCAAGGGCAATATGAAGAAACGAATGGCTCGGGCGGATGCGAGCGGCGCCCGGGCGGCGATCATCATCGGTGACGACGAGCTTGATCGCAACGAGGTCTCCCTGAAGCTTCTCCGAAGTGGGGAGCAAAGGACACTCGAGCTGGCGGGCCTTGCGGAAGCCGTGCGCGCGATATGACCCA
>DAINCA010000188.1:1319-3514 GCA_036732645.1 Allosphingosinicella sp. | reverse complement strand
GGCGCTCAAGCAATTGTCCGATCGGCACTCCCGCGACATCGAGCACGCCGCCGTAATTCGTCTGGACGAGGACGCCGACCGTGTGGCCGCCCAGCGAAGCGGGCAGTCGTCGCGAGCTCGTGCCGATGCCCCCTTTCCAGCCGAAGGCGACGGTACCGGTGCCGGCGCCGACATTGCCCTCCGCGACCGGCCCGCCGCGGGCCTGGGCGATCGCGTCGAGTCCATGCTCGCGCGTGATCCGGCGAGCCCGGATATCGTTGAGGCCGCCGTCGTTGGTCTCTCCGACGACGGCGTTGACGGACCGGACCATTTCATTGCCCGACTGCCTCAGTGTCCAGTCGATGATGGCCGAGGCCGCCTCGGGCACCGCGAGCGTGTTGGTCAGCAGGATCGGGGTCTCGATTTCTCCCAGTTCCTCGATCTGGGTGCTGCCGATGAACTTGCCGTAACCGTTGCCCACCGCGAACCCGGCCGGCACCTTGTCCTGATAGAGGTTGCCGCCATGCGGGAGCACAGCCGTGACTCCGGTGCGGACCGCCGCTCCCTCGACCAGGGTCAAGTGGCCGACCGAGACGCCTTCCACGTCGGTGATGGCGTTGAGCGGTCCGGTCGGGAGTATGCCGATCTCGATGCCGGCATCGCGCGGCCTCGGCCGCTGCGCCTCAGCGGAAACGGCCATGATCAGGATCGCCACGGCAGCCATGGATGAGGCAAGCGATTTCATTCTGCAGCCTCCCGTGAAGCGAGATCTGTGTCTGAATTTGCGCATCAGGCACCGTCTGAGTTTTTCGGCATCGAGATCATCTTTCCTGTTCCGTGAGATCCGAGCGTCTCAGAGATCGCTGGCCTCGACAAGGCCGCTGACGATACTGAGGTCGAATGTTCGCCTCGCACCAAGGCTGTATCTTGCTCCTGCGTCGGGATGGCCGAGCCTCGCGTCGAGTTGCACGAGGTTCGGCCGGGATTCATCTTAGTCGTGCTACGGGTTGGTGGCGATGATCAGGTATTTTGCACTTTTTCTGGCCTTATTCGGGGCCGCGAGCACCGCGAGTGCGCGGCAATCCTTTCCGATCGAGCCGGTGGCGATTCCGCCCAGCATTCAGCAGGGGATCGACCTTCTTTATGTCGACCCGGGGCTGGCTCCGGAGATCAACGAGCGGGACGAGCTGCTGGAAGAGCTGGGTATCGCTGATACTCCGGGTGCGGCCGTCGACCTCTTCGCGCCCGTCAGTCCCATCTATACGGAGCTTCGCCACGGACTGGTCCGCTATCGCTCGAGCTGGTCGCATCTGCCGCAACTGCGTCTCGAAACTGGACCGACCCTGAGAAAGGGTGCCGTCGGCGAGCGCGTCGCCTTGCTTCGCGAGCGTCTGGGTCTGCCGCCCGGCGACCGCTTCGGCGACGACCTGGAGCTCGCGTTGCGGCGCTACCAGCAGGCGCACGGGCTTGGCGTCGACGGCGCCGCTGGCCCGGCGACCACCGCCTCGCTGAACCTGGGCGCGCAGCATTTCGAGCGCGTCCTGATGCTCAACATGGAGCGGGCGCGACGATTGCCGGGTCCTTCCGACGAGGGCCGCTACATCCTCATCGACCTGGGGAACGCCCGGCTCTACATGTACGAAGACGGGCGTCTTCTAGACGATATGAAGGTGATCGTCGGCAAGCAGGCGAGCCCGACTCCAATGATGGCCGCCATGATCCGGCATGCAAGCGTCAACCCCTACTGGAACGTTCCACCCGATCTCGCGCAGACCTTGATCGCGCCCAGGGTGCTCGCCGACGGCCTGACTTATCTCGATGCCCAGCGTTACGAGATCATGTCCGACTGGAGCGATTCCGCGATTTCGGTCGATCCCGCCACGATCGATTGGCAGGCGGTCGCCAGCGGGGATCTGGAGATCCGGATTCGCCAGCTGCCGGGCAGGGGCAATTCGATGGGGGACATCAAGTTCATGATGCCGAACGATTTCGGCATTTACCTGCACGATACCCCCAACCGCGATCTCTTCGACAACTCGGACCGTTGGATCAGCAATGGTTGCGTTCGGCTGGAAGACGCGCAGCGTCTGGCCCGCTGGCTGTTCGGCGAGATGCCCCAAGGGGATCAGCCGGAACAGCAGGTCGACCTCCCGGAGCCGGTTCCGGTCTACATCACCTACCTGACCGCCGTCGGCACCGCCGATGGAGCCGTGTTC
>DAINCA010000188.1:0-1219 GCA_036732645.1 Allosphingosinicella sp. | reverse complement strand
GCCCACGCCCCTGCGGCGGGCTGGGGGGCTCAATCGAGCGGCGCGCCTGTTGGCTACTCTCCGGAGTGAACGCAAACAACAGGAGGAACGCATGAAATTCTCAATGAGACTCTGCTGCTACGCGGCAGTTGCCGGTTTGGCCTTCACCACAGTGCCAGCGTCGGCTGAAGAGAACCCGCGGGTTGCCGCGGAGATCATGGCGCTGGCCCGGGCACAGTGGGCCGCGGAACTGGCCCGACAACCGGTTACAGAACAAATGGTCGCTGTTGCCGAGGACTATACCGAGTTCAATGGAGACCATCCGACGCTCATCAGCGGACGCGCACTCAATGCGCGGCTCTATGAAGGTTGGGCCGGCGGGCCGACGACTCTCGTCGGAGACATGCAGAACCCGCACGTCCAGGTATATGGGGATACCGCGGTGTTGACCTATAATTATGTCGGGCTCACCAGATCGCGTGAAGGGGACATCAATCCCAGTAATGCGAAGTCGACCAGAGTCTACGCGCGCCAGAATGGCCGTTGGATGCTCGTCCATGCGAACTTCGCACCTGTGCCTAACCCGGCGAATTAGCGATCGCGGGGGGCTGGATATTTCTCCGATGCATTGCTGGAGTTCAGCGCCTCACCCGAGCGAATACTGAGAGAATGATCTGCCCCCGGCGATTCCATCGTCGGGGGCACGATCGTCTGGCTTTTGGCCTTGTTTATCGACCGCCCATTACGCAGGAACGTAGGTCAGCCTGATCACATCCTCGGTTACACGGTCATGGGTGACAAGCCGGAGCCGAGGCCGAGGCCCGGCGAAATAAGGCGTCCCTTGCCCAAGCACGACCGGGTGAAGATAGATTCGATACTCGTCGATCAAGCCAAGATCAGTGAGGCTCCTGGCCAGGTTCGGGCCGGCAACCTCGATCTCTCCCTCCTGCTCGGCCTTCAATCGGCGGATCGCGCTCTCGAGATCATTTCCGGGCTGGGTAGCATTCGGACCGAGCGATTTCGGCGATCGGGAGACGACCCATTTCGGCTGCTTTCGCCACGCCTTTGCGAAAGCCTGTTCGTCTGCGCCCCACTCCGGATGATCGTCGTCCCAATAGCGCATGATCTCGTACATCTCGCTGCCGTAAATGCTGCCGGCCTGCTGCTGGGCTTCCTCGATGAAGTGACGGAAGAGAATGGGGCCTGGGGCGAACGCCATGTGATCGACGTAGCCGTCCAG
>DAINCA010000187.1:0-3560 GCA_036732645.1 Allosphingosinicella sp. | reverse complement strand
TCTTCGGCGATCCGGAAACCGTCATTGGTCTCACGCATCAGCGACAGGCGAGCGCGTGCGGTTTCACTGAGACTGTTGCCGCGAAGAAGGAGGCAGACGCTCTTTTGCTCGCCACGGCCGACGCGTCCCCGAAGCTGGTGGAGCTGGGCGAGGCCGAAACGGTCGGCATGCTCGACGATCATCAAGGTGGCGTTGGGTACGTCGACCCCGACTTCGATGACCGTCGTGGCGACGAGCACACCGATCTCGCCGCGTTGAAAGGCCGCCATCACCTCGTCCTTTTCAGGACCCTTCATGCGGCCGTGAACCACCCCAACCTGTCGACCGAACCGTTGGCCGAGCGATGCCGCGCGCGCCTCGGCCGCGGCAAGGTCGCTGGTCTCATTTTCCTCGACCAAAGGGCAGACCCAGTAAGCCTGCTTGCCGGCGGCGAGGTGACGGCCCAGCGCATCGACGATCTCCGGCAGTCTCTCCTCGCTCATCACCCGGGTTTCGATCGGTTGACGCCCGGGCGGCATCTCATCGAGGCGGCTGACGTCCATCTCACCATAATGGGTCAGAGTGAGGGTCCGGGGGATCGGCGTTGCCGTCATCACCAGCAGATGCGGCGGCCGATCGGCTTTTTGCGCCAGCATCATCCGTTGAGCCACGCCGAAACGGTGCTGCTCGTCGACGACGGCAAGGCCCAATCGTCGATAGCTCACCTTCTGCTGGAAGATGGCGTGGGTTCCCACCAGGATATGGATCGAACCGTCGGCAAGCCCCATCAGGCAGGCTTCGCGGGCTCTGCCCTTGTCGCGCCCGGTAAGGATGGCGACGTTGACCGGAAGGCCGGCAAGCTGTCGCGATAGCGTCTCGAAATGCTGGCGGGCGAGAATCTCCGTCGGCGCCAGAAGCGCGGCCTGGGCGCCGGCCTCGACCGCCGCGAGCATCGCCATCAGGGCCACCAACGTCTTTCCCGATCCCACGTCTCCCTGCAGCAGCCGGAGCATCGGCACGTCCTGCTGGAGATCACCTTCGATCTCCGCGATCGCGCGCTGCTGGGCGCCGGTCGGGGAATAAGGAAGGCGAAGCTGGCGGCGAAGGCTCTCGTCACCATGAAGCGGAAGCCCCTTTCGCCGTCGAGACGAGGCGCGAACCAGCATCAAGACCAGCTGGTTGGCGAAGATCTCGTCGTAAGCCAGTCGCTCGCGCGCGCCTGCAGCGATTGGATCACGATGCGCCGCGAGCAAAGCGTCGCCCCAGTTCGGCCAGCCTCTCTGCGATTTCAGGCTTGGTTCGATCCATTCCCCGAGATCGGGCCGCCGCGCCAGCGCCTGGTCGGACAGGTCATTGAGCCTGTGATTGGTGAGACCCTCGGAGAGGGGATAGACCGGTTCTCGCTCCGGGATCTGGGCCGCTTCGCCCGCCGGCAGGACATGATCGGGGTGAACGATCTGGAGCTGCTGGCCGAAAATATCGAGCCGGCCCGAGACGATCCTGGGCTCACCGATCGGAAGCTGTTTCTTTGCCCAGCCGGGGTTGTTGAAATAGACCAGGGTGACGATGTCGCCGTTGCGGTCCTGGGCATGAACCCGGAACGGTCCGCGACCGCCGCTCTGCCGGTAGTCCACGGCTACCAGCTCGATGACGACGACCCGGCCGACATCTTCAGGGTCGAGGGCCTTCACCCGCTTTCGCTCGACCCAGTTGACCGGCAGGTGGAAAAGCACATCGACCGTCCGGTTCAGCCCGAGCCTGTGAAGCGGCTTGGCAAGCTGCGGCCCAACGCCTTTCAGCGCTTCCACTTCGGCGAACAACGGATTGAGAATGTCGGGGCGCATGCTTATCTCGTCCGCTCGTAACCGCTGCCGACTGGCTCTCACAAGCCCGCCGGCCAATCATGCTTGGGAATGATGGACCGCGACGCCCGAATCAAACGCCTGCGTTTTCGTGCCTGGCATCGCGGTACCCGCGAAGCCGATTTGCTGATCGGCGGCTTTTTCGATCGCTTCCACATTGGTTGGTCGGAGGGGGAGATGGCCTGGTTCGAGAATTTGCTCGAAGAACAGGACGTCGACATTCTCTGCTGGGCGATCGGAACCGCGGCGCCCCCTGAGCGCTTCGCGGGGGCGATGATGAACCAGCTTCGCCTCGTCAATTATATCAAGCACCCGGAATAAATTGACCGACCTTCCCAAAATCGTTTCCGCGAAGCGGCCGATGACGCTGGCCGGAGTTCCTTCGGGGTTCCTGCCGTGGCTCGCGGCCGATCTCGCGCGGGCGTCGAAGGGTCGGGCCGTGGTCATTTCCCCCGACGAAGCGGCGATGCGGGCGCTGGCCGATTCGGCCGGCTATTTCGCTCCCGAGCTCGACGTCTTGAGTTTCCCCGCCTGGGACTGCCTGCCTTACGACCGAAGCTCGCCATCGCTTCGGTCCACTTCCGAGCGGCTCTCGACGCTCCATGCGCTTCAGCGCAAGCACGACAAACCGCAATTGCTCGTCACCACCGTCAACGCCGTCCTTCAGCGCACCTTGACGCCGTTCCGGATTCGCCAGCTGGTTGCGCGTCTGGCCCCGGGAGAGCGGATTGGGATCGACCGGCTGACCGTTCTTCTTCAAGCCAATGGCTACGGGCGAACCGAGACCGTCCGGGATCCCGGCGAGTTCGCCGTCCGCGGTGGCCTCGTCGATCTCTTTCCGTCAGGCGAGGACGAAGCCCTTCGGCTCGATTTCTTCGGCGACGAGATCGAAAGCGTCCGGCGCTTCGATCCTGCCACGCAGCGAAGCATCGACCGAATCGACGGTTTCACCCTCCTGCCCGCGTCTGAGACCCTCCTCGACGAGGATAGCGTAAAGCGGTTTCGTTCTGCCTACCGCGAGCGCTTCGGGGCAACGGCGACCGGTGACCCTGTCTATCAAGCGGTCTCGGACGGGCGCCGAATCGCCGGCGTCGATCACTGGCTCCCCTTGTTCGAGGAGAAGTTGGCGACCTTGTTCGATCATCTTTCCGACGCGGATCTGATCATCCGCGATCCCGGCGACAGCGGCGCTGCGGATGCGCGGTTCGACGCGGTCGCCGATTATTACGATAATCGGCAACGGGCGCAGACCAAGGAACCCGGGAGCTACCGACCGCTTCCCCCGGAAACGCTCTATCTTTCGCGCGAGGAATGGCAGCAGCTGATCGACCGCCGGCCGCTCCATCTCGTCACGTCATTTCGCGAGCCGGAGAGCGATCGGGTACTCGACTTCGAAGTCGACGCCGCTCGTGATTTCGCCCCGGAAAGGGCGAGCAACGCCAACGTTTATGAAGCGGTCATCGGCCACATCGCCGATCTTCGCCGTGAGAAGCGCAAGATCATCCTCGCGAGCTATTCGGTCGGGGCACGCGAACGGTTGAAGGGCCTGCTCGCCGACCACGGCCTGACCAGGACCTTCGTCGCCGACAGCTGGCAGGAAGCGCTCGGGGCAGCGGCGAAGGGTCAGGTGGCGCTTGCCGTCATCCAGCTGGATCATGGCTTCGCCACCGCGGACGTCGCGCTGCTGACCGAGCAGGACATGCTGGGCGATCGCCTGGT
>DAINCA010000186.1:0-3562 GCA_036732645.1 Allosphingosinicella sp. | reverse complement strand
GAAACAGCCAGCGGAGGAGAGGGCCGGGTCAAGGCGGCCGGGGCGGCTTCGGCGGCCGCGGCGGTTTTGGCGGCGCGCGCGGCGGCCGGCTCCAGCTGGGTCTCTATCACAACTGGGTTCTCCGCGACGAAATCCTGATCAGGGATGGGTTGGCGCCCTTGGACCTTCTCGATGGCTCGGCGGCTGGAAGTCGTGGCGGCCGGCCGGAGCATGAGATCGAACTCCAGGCCAACGTGACGAAGAACGGCCTTAGCGCCCGACTGCCGGGTAGCTGGCAAAGCGGGACCTTCGTGCGCGGGGGACCGGACGGCAGTGGCGGAAACCGCGGCGATCTCTTCTTCTCGGACCAGACCAGCTTGAACCTTCGGCTGTTCGCCGATCTTGGAGCGCAAAGGTCGCTGGTTCGCGAGCATCGCTGGCTTCGGGGTACCCGGGTCAGCCTGTCGATCGACAACCTTTTCGACAGCCGGCCGCAGGTTCGCGACGCGTCGGGAGCCACGCCGTTGAGCTATCAGCCGGCCTATCTCGACCCGCTAGGACGATCGGTGCGTCTTAGCTTGCGCAAGCTCTTCTTCTAACGCCTCTTTAGGGCGCGCGGCGGTTGACAGCACCTGCTTCGCCTCCTATCTGGCCCTAATCCCGTTAACCGGTCACCCGGCGGCGCACGCGTGCGCGCGTCGGCTGTCGCTATTTCGGGACACCAAAGCGCTGAGATGGGACGGTCAGCCAGCCGTCCCGTGGAGCAGGAGAAAGAAAAGAATGGCACGTATTGCGGGCGTCAATATCCCGACGAACAAGCGCGTCGAAATCGCGCTTACCTACATCCACGGCATCGGCCGCACCAAGGCCAAGGAAATCGCTTCGAAGCTCGGTATCCCCGCGGAGCGCCGGGTCCAGGATCTCACCGACCAGGAGGTGCTTCACCTTCGGGAGGCGATCGACGCTGACCACACCGTCGAAGGCGATCTCCGCCGCGAAACGGCGATGAACATCAAGCGTCTGATGGATCTGGCCTGCTATCGCGGACTGCGTCACCGCAAGGGCCTGCCGGTCCGCGGCCAGCGCACTCACACGAATGCGCGCACCCGCAAGGGCAAGGCCAAGCCGATCGCCGGCAAGAAGAAGTAATCCGGGCCCGGGAGGGCCGGATCGCTTCCGCGCGATCACTTTTGCAGATTTCTGGATTAAGGTAGTCTCGATATGGCACGCGAACCTCAGCGCCTCAGGCGGCGCGAGCGCAAGAACATCACCGCCGGCGTCGCCCATGTGAACGCCAGCTTCAACAACACGATGATCACCATCACAGACGCTCAGGGCAATGCGATCGCCTGGAGCTCCGCCGGAATGATGGGTTTCAAAGGGTCGCGAAAGTCGACCCCTTATGCTGCCCAGGTCGCCGCTGAAGATGCCGGAAAGAAAGCCGCCGAACATGGCGTCCGCACTCTCGAAGTCGAGGTGAAGGGACCAGGGTCGGGCCGTGAGAGCGCCCTTCGGGCTCTTCAGGCCGTGGGCTTCACGATCACCTCGATCCGCGACGTGACGCCGATTCCGCACAATGGCGTCCGCCCGTCCAAGCGTCGCCGCGTCTGATCCGGCCGGCGGCATTCGCTGCCGTGCCGAAGTAGATTTGAAGTGACAATCGGGAGAGCAATCTCCCCAACCGCCAGAGGAACAACATGGCCGTCAACGCAAAAAACTGGCAGGAAATGAAGAAGCCCAACGCCCTCGAAAAGAAGGCGACGGGTGGCGACAGCCGCCGCCGTGCGACCTTCGTCGCCGAGCCGCTCGAGCGCGGCTTCGGCCTGACGCTCGGCAACTCACTGCGCCGCGTGCTTCTTTCTTCCCTTCAGGGCGCCGCCGTCACCTCGATCAAGATCGAGGGCGTGCTTCACGAATTCAGCAGCCTGGCGGGCGTTCGCGAGGATGTCACCGACATCGTCCTCAACGTCAAGCAGGTCGCGTTGCGGATGGAAGGCGAGGGCCCGAAGAGGCTTCAGCTGTCCGCAACCGGTCCGGGTGAAGTCACGGCCGGCCAGATCGCCACCACCGGCGACATCGAAGTGATGAACCCGAACCTCGTCATCTGCCATCTCGACGAGGGCGCGACCCTGAACATGGAGCTGACCGCGGAGACGGGCAAAGGCTATGTCGCCGCTGCCTCCAACCGGCCGGTCGACGCACCGATCGGCCTGATCCCGGTCGATGCCTTGTACAGCCCGGTCAAGCAGGTGAGCTACAAGGTCGAAAATACCCGCGTCGGGCAGGAGCTCGACTTCGACAAGCTCACCCTTACGGTCGACACCGACGGGACGATCACGCCTGACGATGCGATCGCTTATGCAGCGCGGATCCTCCAAGACCAGCTGCAGCTGTTCGTCCATTTCGACGAGGGCATGGTCAACGTTCCGACGATGGCGGGTATCGCCGTTCCGAGCGCGGCCGAAACCGAGGCCGACGCCAATCAGCTCAACCGTTATCTGCTGAAGAAAGTCGACGAGCTGGAGCTTTCGGTGCGAAGCGCCAATTGTCTCAAGAACGACAACATCATCTATATCGGCGACCTGGTCCAGAAGACCGAGGCCGAGATGCTCCGGACTCCGAACTTCGGCCGGAAATCGTTGAACGAGATCAAGGAAGTGCTCGCAAGCATGGGCCTTCGGCTCGGCATGGACATTCCGGGCTGGCCACCGGAAAATATCGAAGAGATGGCGAAGAAGCTCGAGCAGGAATTGCTTGGATAAGACGCGCCTCGATCAACATGTTCGGAAGGGGCCGCCGCGAGGCGGCCCTTTTTTTGCTAAAGATCCGAGCCGGACGCCAAGACCATGTTAAGACCGGTCGCCGCTGGGCGACAGATTGCAGAAGGGGAGATGGATGGGCGAGCGTTTCGAGCGGCACCGGCAACCCTGGACCAGCGATGAGATCCAGAAGCTCCATTCTCTCGCGAAGAAGGGGATGGCGCTGAAAGCGATTTCCCGCGCGTTGACGCGAAGCGAGGAATCGGTTCGCGACCGGGCCAAGGCCGACGGTCTGAAGATCGCCAAATTGAGGTAGAAGAGCTTCGCCCGCCGGGAGCGCAGGTTATTCCGCGACGGCTACAACCTGGGCAGCCATGGCCTCGGCGGCTTTCTTCGCCTCGGTCTCCGCACGCATGCGCTCGGTCCGCGCGACCCGGTTGGCCATGTCGTCCCAGGCGGCGGCGGCGCGAAGACAGCGGTCGCGGACGTTCGAAAGAGTAGCCGCCTCGGCGTCGCGGCGGGCGTCTGCGGCCCGATCGAGATAGAATTGATGGTGGGTCGACATTCTTTCCCTTTACTTTTCGATGGGAGGGGAAGGGGGAGCGGCCCCAGAGACCGCTCCCCACCTCAATTGCTCCCCGCCGAGACGGGGAGAAGCTTCAGGCGCTCTGGATATTCACGGCGCTGGTCTTGCCGCGATTGTCGGTCTCGAGCTCGTAGGAGACGCGCTGGTCGCGGTCGAGCGTATGAAGGCCGGCGGCCTGCACGGCGGTAATGTGGAAGAAGGCGTCGCTTCAGCCATCTTCAGGCTGGATGAAGCCATA
>DAINCA010000185.1:0-3576 GCA_036732645.1 Allosphingosinicella sp. | reverse complement strand
CGGTCACGCACCTTGCCGCCGAGCATTTCCCACGCGGGCAGGCCCAACGCCTTGCCTTTGAGGTCCCACAAGGCCTGCTCGAGACCCGCAAGCGCCGACATCAGCACCGGGCCGCCGCGATAAAAGCCGCCGCGATAGGCGATCTGCCAGATATCCTCGATCGCGAACGGATCGTGCCCGACGAAACGGTCCTTCAGGGCTTCCATGGCCCCATCGACGGCCTCGGCATGGCCTTCGAGGCTGGCCTCGCCCCAGCCCACCGCTCCGTCACTTGCCTCGACGCGCACGAACAGCCATCGCGGCGCGACGTAGAAGGTTTCGATACGCGAGATCTTCCTCATATGGTGACTTCTTTTATCATATAATTGCTTCTAGCAGCGGAGCCGCGACTCTCACAAGCGCGGCCCGCCTTAATAAGAAGGCGAGAACATGCCCATCCGCATCGCGATCATCGGTTATGGCAAGATCGCCCGGGACCAGCATGTGCCGTCCATCGCGGCAAATCCGCGGTTCGAACTGGTTGCCGTCGCCAGCCGCAACCAGCGCTCGGAAGATGTCGTGTCTTTTTCCGATCATCGACAGATGATTGAACAGATGGCCGGCAGGATCGATGCCGTCGCCTTGTGCACGCCGCCGACAGCGCGGCTCGGGATCGCCCGCGATTCACTTGCGGCCGGCCTTCACGTGCTTCTCGAAAAGCCTCCGGCAGCGACATTGGGCGAAATCGACGAGATCGAGCGGCTCGCCGCCGAGGCAAACCGAACCCTGTTTGCGTCCTGGCACTCACAGCATGCCGCCGGCGTCGCCGGCGCTCGGAGCGCCCTCGCCGGACAACGGATCCGGTCGCTCGACATATGTTGGCACGAGGACGTGCGAAAATGGCATCCGGGCCAGGAATGGATCTGGGCGCCCGGCGGGTTCGGGGTTTTCGATCCCGGTATCAACGCCTTGTCGATCGCGACCCGGATCCTGCCGATCAGACTCTTCGTCCGTTCCGCCAGCCTGGTCTTTCCGGCGAACCGGCAAACGCCGATCGCCGCCCAGATCGAGTTCGCGGGCGAGGACGGACCGATGACGGCCGACTTCGACTGGCGCTGCAGCGAAGGTGAAAGCTGGACGATCCGGGTCGAGACCGCCGAAGGACGGAAGGTCGAGTTGCTGGACGGCGGCAGCCGACTGACGATCGACGGCGTGCAGCAGGCACTCCCGCCCCATCAGGAATATCCGGCGCTTTACGAACGCTTTGGCGACCTGGTCGAGACGGAGCAGAGCGACGTGGACAAGGAGCCGCTTCGGCTCGTCGCCGATTCCTATCTGGCCGCTTCGCGCATAATCGACGCGCCTTTCGACTGAGGCACGCCGGACGTGCGAAGAACGTGGCCTGCGGCCCCATTCATGTTATCCCTCCGGAATGTCCGAAGGTCCGAACCCGGCCAGTTCAGAGGCGAAGCTGGCAACCGAGGAATCGTCGCGGCTGCCCGATTCCGGCGGCCGCAACCTCACGTTCGGGATGCTCGACACGCTTGGAAAGGCGATCGTCACCGGTGCCTATGACGATATCCGTTTTCCAACCGAAGCGGAGCTGGCGCAGCAATATGAGGTCAGCCGATCGGTCACCCGCGAAGCGGTGAAGATGCTGACGGCCAAAGGCCTGCTGACCGCGCGTCCCAGAAAGGGGACGACGGTCCAGCCTTCGACTTGCTGGAACCTGTTCGACACCGATGTCCTGCGCTGGCTGCTCGAGCGCAAATTCTCGCTCGACCTGCTCCGGCAGTTCAGCGAGTTACGGATCGCGATCGAACCTGCTGCGGCGGCGCTTGCCGCCCGATCTGGAAGCAAGGCGGCGATCGACGCGGTCCGTGCAGGCTATGAAAGGATGAATGCCGCCGAGCAGGGTCTCGATGACGCCCTCGACTCCGACATCGCCTTTCACATCGCCATTCTCGACGCTTCGGCCAACCCCTTCTTCATGCAGTTCCGGGACATGGTGGAGACGGCGCTCCGGACCTCGATCCGCTTCACCAACCGCTTCAAGGGACGAACCGCGAGCCTGCCGGCGCATCACAAGGTGCTGAGCGCGATCGTCGACCGGGATCCGGAGCGGGCTCGGGCAGCGATGACGGCGATCATCGCCGATGTCATGGTCCTCGTCGCCGACGCCGAACGCGCGAGTTGATTCAGAAGGTCGAGAATCGCCAGATGATGATGTTGCGATAGACTTCGCCTGGGCTCAGTCTCAGCGAACCGAATTCGGGCTGGTTGGGCGTGTCCGGGAACATCTGGGGCTCCAGGGCGACCGCATCTCCCATCCGGTAGAGGCGGCCCGACTTCCCGATGCTCGTCGAATCGAGGAAATTGCCCGAGTAGAACTGAATGCCGGGCTGGTTGGACCAGGTCTCCATCGCCCGGCCCGAATCCGGATCTTCCAGCCGCGCCAAAAGCCGAGGCTCCGCCCCGACCTGTCGCGCGACTACCCAGTTGTGATCATAGCCTTTGCCGAACCGGATCTGCTCGTCACCTGCGTCGCGAACCCGAGCGCCTATCGTCCTCGCATCGCGGAAATCGAACGGCGTTCCTTCGACGGGGCGAAACTCGCCGGTGGGGATCGCGCCGGCATCGGTCGGCAGATAATGCTCGGCTGGGATCATGAGCCTGTGCCCCATCGCGCCTTGGGCCGAACCTTCGCCGGCGAGGTTCCAGTACACATGGTTGGAAAGACTGACGATCGTCGGACGGTCGCTGGTCGCCCGATATTCGGCCGACAGGAAATCCTCACCGAGCGTGTACTGCGCGGTGACGGTGAGAGTGGCGGGGAAGCCCTGATCGCCGTCGGGGCTGACGTGACGAAGTGTGACACTCCCGGGCGCCTCAGCGACGATCTCCCAGACGGCCTTATCGAAGCCGCACTCGCCGCCGTGCAGCGTGTTGGCGCCGTTGTTCCGGGGCAGAACATGTTCGACACCGTCGAGCTCGAAGCGGCCGCCGGCGATGCGATTGGCGACCCGGCCCACCGTCGACCCGAAATATTGCGGCCGGGCGACATATTCGTCGATCGTTGCATGACCGAGTGCCACGTCCGCCAGCTTGCCGTTCCGATCCGGCACGCACAGCGACTGGATCGACGCGCCATAAGTGATGATCCCGGCGGAGAGCCCGCTTGGACTGGCGAGCGTCATCCTTTCTATCGTCCGTCCATCGGGAAGCGTTCCGAACCGCTCGCGCGCCATAATGTCTCCCTGGTCCTTTCCAACTGCCCGAGCTTCCGATGCCTTGCCCCTCAATTAATATGATAATAAGCCGAAGTTGAACATGTCGACTGCGGCGGGTGCGGCGGTCATGGAGAAAGACGCCGCGTGTCCGGCCTTTTCGCAAGAATGATGAGCTTCGCCGTGGCGTTGACCCTGACCGGCAGCGGTTCGGCGCAAGGGCCGCAGCTCGATCGCAACGCGTTCGTTCCCGTGTTCAGCGTCGATTTTCCGGACCCCTTCATTTTCGAGCATCAAGGCCGCTTCCTGGCCTATGCGACGAACTCGGGCGGCTCCAACAATGTGCAGATGGCGCAATCATCCAATCTCG
>DAINCA010000184.1:0-3629 GCA_036732645.1 Allosphingosinicella sp. | reverse complement strand
ACCAGCACAAAAGGCGCCGCCGCCGCCGCACAGGATCAGCATGCGCGCGTCGGATCGTCCGATCTCGGCCAGCATTTCCGCAAGGGGAATCCAGCCCTGTAAGGGGATGGCGTTGCGCGCTTGTGGCCGGTCGAGGACGAGCCGGGCGATTTCGCGGTCATGTTCTATCCGGAACATGCGCGCCTGTTGCCCTCTGGCGGCATCCTTGTCGCGCAAAAAAGGACCGGGCCGCCTTAACGCGGCGACCCGGCCCAATTGAGATCCGCGGCGCCCGTCCGGTGGGGCGGGGACCGCGGGCGGATGTCGACGCTTACCTGCGCCTCGACCCGTCGGCTTTGGGAGAGGCAAGTATTGTGCCATGACGAAAGACTGCGGGTTCCGATGGTTAACGGGCGTCTTTCGCTGTTCCGTGATGGGATCGATGGGTCGACTGGGACGTCGACGCTCCGGCTCGAAATCGTCACCCGCATTTATCGCAGTCGGGTTTCGAGGATCCACCAGCCCGGCTGTCGCGCCGCAATTTCGGCGGCAGCCCGGCGTCTCGCCGCTTCGCTTTCGAACAAGCCGAAACAGGTCGCGCCGGATCCGGACATCCGCTTCACTTCTGCGCCCTCCAGCGCTTCGAGAACTTTGCCTATTTCGGGGACAAGGTCTCGGGCAGGCGCCTCGAGGTCGTTCCGGCCCGTTCGAAAATCCTCGAGCGGGCCC
This sequence comes from Allosphingosinicella sp., assembly GCA_036732645.1. Classification (GTDB taxonomy): domain Bacteria; phylum Pseudomonadota; class Alphaproteobacteria; order Sphingomonadales; family Sphingomonadaceae; genus Allosphingosinicella. Next base: position 2,921 of record DAINCA010000184.1, on the reverse strand, counting down.
AGGTCGGCCCCGTCCCAGTTCGCGAACACCGCCGCAGTCGACAATCCTATGCCGGGATTGACCAAAAGAACCGGCATTCCTGCCAGGTCAGGAAGAGCGATCGGCTGAAGTTCGTCTCCTCGACCTCCGCCTCGAACCGTCCGGCTAGCTAGGCAGGCAGGGACATCCGCGCCTAGCGAAGCGGCGAGTTCTTCGTCGCCGCCGCGACCGAACAATCGGAGACAGGCCGCGGCGTCGGCCGAGCCGCCACCGATGCCCGCGGCAACCGGTAGCTTCTTGTCGAGCCGGAGTGTTGCCGTTGCGCCGATGGCCCGCGCCGCGCGCAAGACAAGATTATCCGCTTGCTCGCCAAGATCGTCGGCGAACGGCCCGGTGATCTCGAGATCGAGGCGGTCGCTCGGTTCCGCAGTCAGGACGTCGCCGTCCTCGCAGAAGGCAAAAATCGTCTCGATCCGATGATAGCCATCGGGCAGGCGCTCGCGGACGTGCAAGGCGAGATTGATCTTCGCGAAAGCCATCTCGCGCTTCATGTTCACTCCCAGCTTGTGCGCCCAATGGTTGGAAAAGCTGTCATTAGCCGCATCGTGAACAACTGGTCGGGATCGTCAGCGAGTCGCGATTTGCGGACCTGACCGGATCTTGCCGGTCAACCGCTCAGCGTCGTCGCCTTCGGCGTAGACGAGTGCCGCTCGCCAGGCGAAGCGGGCCTCGTTCCGACGGCCGGCGGCGTAATAAGCGTCGCCGAGATGCTCGTTGATCTCGACATCCGCGGGTTCGCCCTGAGCCGCGATCTCGAGCAGCTGGATGGCCTCGGGTAGTTGGCCTTTGAGGAACAGCGCCCAACCGAGCGAGTCGGTGATTGCGGCGCTGTCGGGCGCCAACCGGTGCGCCTCGCGAACCAGCCGCTCCGCCTCCTCTACATTCTCCCTTCGCTCGAGCTGCGCATAACCGAGATAATTGAGAACCAGCGGCTGCTCGGGGGCGAGCCGATACGCCTCCTGAAGGGCGGCTTTCGCTTCCGGCCATTGGTCCGCCTGGTCGTGGGCGCTCCCCCGCATCAGCCAAAGCGCCCAAAGCTGCGTCGCTTGGTCTTCATTTTCGTGCGCTTCGATCGCCCGAGCGAAGGCGGAGGCCGCTTCGGCAGGTCGGTCGGTCGCCAGCTGGACTTCTCCCAACCTGACCCAGTCGGACATCGACGCCGTTGGCTGCTCCACCGCGGCGGAGGCCTGCGCGAGGGCCCGGTCGCCTTGTTCCGCCTGGACCAGCAGTCGCACCCGGAGGTCTCGGGCCTGGGCGGCGAAGGGGTCGCTGGCGCCGACGCGGTCGAGCAAGGCCACGGCATCGCGCTCGCGGTCACGTTCGGCGAGCAGTTCGGCCGCCACCATCCAGGTCTCGCTATTGTCCGGCGCCAGCCAGGTCGCGATCCGAGTGAAGCTCAAGGCCAAAGGCGTCAGATTCTGGGAGTGAAGATCGAGCGACAACCGGACGAGCAATTCGGCCAGGCCGGCCGCGGGCGAGTCGATCGCCCCGGGAAGCTTGCGACGCTGAACAAGCTGCCGCGCGGCGGCCGTCGCCGGGTCCTGACCATCGAGCAAGGCCAGAGCGGCTTCCGGCTTGCGTCGCTGACTCAAGGCGGCCGCAGCCGCGAATTTCAGTCGGGCCGAACGGGCGCCGGCGGAGCCCAGCCCGGCGATGATCTGCTGCGGATCTTCCAGGCGGCCTCTGGTGATCTGAAGCAGGGTCCGATGCTCGGCCGCGTAGGAGGCAGCCGCGCCCTCGAGCCCTTGCTCCGGGACGAATGCGAGAGGATCGCCACGCCGTGAGCCATGAGCGCGCCACGCCCGAAGCACGGGGACCGCGAAGCCGAATAATTGATCCCGCTCGATCAGGTCGATCTGCTGTTCGGCCCGGGCCCAGTCGCGGCTCCGAAAGGCGTCGGCAAGGAGCAGGAAGCGCACGTCGGGCTGAAGCGCGTTGCGACGCTCCAGCGTCCGGGCCGCCGCCAGCGCCAACGTCCAGTCGCCGGCCGTCACCGCATGACTGAGGGCCTGAGCGGCAACCAGCTCATTGTCCGGCTCGCTTGCGAGAATGGCGGCAAAAGCCGCGCTCGCTTGCTCGATGTCGCCGGCCGAGGACGCCGCCCGCGCCTGGACATAATGCGCGAGCGGTGAGGCTTCCGCCGCAATCGCCGCCGACGGGATGGCGAACGACGCCGCCGCGAGCAACAACGATCTACATGTTGGGATAATTCGGCCCTCCCCCGCCTTCCGGCACCACCCAGTTGATGTTCTGGGTCGGATCCTTGATGTCGCATGTCTTGCAGTGGACGCAATTCTGGGCATTGATCTGAAGCCGCGTGCGTCCAGCTTCCTCGACGAATTCGTAAACCCCGGCCGGGCAGTAACGTTGCTCGGGACCGGCATAAAGCGGCAGGTTCACCTCGGTCGGGATGCTGGCATCCTTCAGGGTCAGGTGAACGGGCTGATCCTCCTCGTGATTGGTGTTCGACAGGAAGACCGAGGTGAGGCGGTCGAAGCTGAACACGCCGTCGGGCTTCGGATATTCGATCTTCGGCGCGACGTCCCGGCGCCACAATGTCTCATGATCGGGATGGTGGCGCATCGTGAATGGCAGGCCGATCTTCAGCTGGCGCATCCACATGTCGGCGCCCGCAAGCAGGGTTCCGATCGTGCCGCCATATTTCGCGACCATAGGCTCGACGTTACGGACCTTCTTCAGCTCGTCTGCGATCCAGCTGGAGTGAAGCGCTCGGTCGTAGCTGTCGAGCGTATCCGAACTTCGATCTGCGGCGATCGCCTCGAACGCCGCTTCGGCCGCGAGCATCCCGGATTTCATCGCCGTGTGGGTGCCCTTGATCCGCGGCACGTTCACGAAGCCCGCCGAACAGCCGATCAAGGCCC
>DAINCA010000183.1:0-3644 GCA_036732645.1 Allosphingosinicella sp. | reverse complement strand
GCGCAGAAGAAGGTCGAGGCGCGCAACTACGACATCCGCAAGCAGGTCGTCGAATATGACGACGTGATGAACGACCAGCGCAAGGTGATCTACGAGCAAAGATCCGACATCATGGATGCCAGCACTGTGGGCGATGTCGTCGCCGACATGCGCACCGAGACGGTCAACAGCCTCGTTGGCGAAGCGATTCCGCCCAATTCCTATCCCGAGCAATGGGACATTCCCTTGCTCACCGAGCGGGTGAAGGCGGTGTTCGACCTGAGTCCGCCGTTCGAGGAGTGGGTTAAGGAAGAGGAAGTCGATCCGGAAATGTTCGTCGATCGCATCCAGGCGATGGCGGACGCCCAGATCGAGGAAAAGCTGAAGGACATTTCGGAGCAGGACTGGATCCAGGTGGAGAAGAGCATCCTGCTCCAGTCTCTCGATCATCACTGGAAGGAGCATCTGTCGATGCTCGATGCGCTCCGGCAGGTCGTCCATTTGCGTGCTTACGCACAGCGCAAGCCGATCGACGAATATAAGCACGAAGCGTTTGCCATGTTTGAGCGCATGCTCGGGACGATCCGCGAGGACGTGACCAGCACCCTTGCCCGGGCGCGTTTCGCGATGGCGGACGAACAGGAGCTTCCGCCGCTACCGGACTTCCTCACCCAGCATATCGATCCCTTCACGGGCGAGGACGACACGGCAGACATCGACGCGGGGACTGGGGCGATATTGTCGAAACTCCCGCCGCTCCAGATTCCGCGGCCGGAAATGCCGTCCGTCGTCGGCGCGGGCGAGGTCGGCGAAGTGCCGCCGCCGGCGAGCCGTAACTCGCCATGCCCATGCGGCTCCGGGCGGAAATACAAGCATTGCCACGGGGCGGTGGCCTGAACCGAAAACCCCCTCCCGCATGCGGGAGGGGGTGACGGGTGGCGGGGGAAGATTCCACCCGGGGTTAACGATGAAGAGCCCTGCCTGTCTGGGATGCGGTTGCCGCATTCAAGGTGGGCCCGGGATAGGCCTCAGGCCATCTTGAAGCCTTCCTTGTTCATCATCGCGGTGAGCTTCGCATTCTGCTCTTCTGACAGGGAATTACGGAACTTCGGGAAGACCTCTTCTTCCTCCATCCGCATATGTTCCTGGATCATGGAACGGAAATCGCGCACCCGAGCGAGCCATTCGGGGCTATCGTTGGCCATGTTCTCTAGCTCGTACAGGTAAGTCTTGACGTAGCCGTGCTCCGAATTGAGCGCATCGGCGTCGTGGGCCGAGTTCGCGGCGCGAAGCGCCGGATAGATGACGCTCTCTTCCTGATGGGCATGCTTATCGAGCGCATATTTCAGTTTCATCAGAAGGTGGGAACGCGTGGTCGTCTGATCGTCCTCGGTCGCTTCGATCTTGTCGAAGATCGCGAGAGCCGCCTGATGCTCGGCTTTCAGGACGTCGTCCCAGTCGCCGGCCGCTGCGCCCATTCCCTGGACGAGAAATTTTCGTCCGAAATTCGCGGCAAGACCAACGGCCGCGCCGGCGACGGCAGCAGCGGCGAGCGCCCCGGTTTGCCCACGGCCCCAATTGAATGCCGAGTCGGTGAAACGTCCTTCACTGTCGCGGGCCTGGCGATCCGCCTGCCTCGATCTCGAACCTGTCTTCGTCGCCATCTTCAGCCTCCTTTTTTGCTTGTCCCTGCAACTAACCGCCGGTCGGGATGTTCCGGAGTCGGCGCCTCTTCCAAAAGAGGTAACTGATTGATCCGGAATATGTTTCTGGGCTGAAACGAATGTCTGCGGCAGGCCGTGCCATGGCCGCGCCGCGCGGTTGAGGAGAAGGAGAGGAGCATGAAGGCGCTCGTCTGGCACAAGAAGGAAGACATCAGGTACGAGACGGTCCCAGACCCGGAAATCGAAGACGAAGGCGACGCCATCATCAAGGTGACGAGCTGCGCCATTTGCGGCTCCGACCTTCACCTCTTCCACAACCTGATCCCGGCGATGAAGCCGGGCGACGTGATCGGCCACGAGATGATGGGCGAAGTAGTCGAGACCGGCCGCGGCGTCACCAAGCTGCGCAAGGGCGACCGGATCGTCGTGCCTTTCACCATCAATTGCGACGAATGCGAGCAGTGCCGGCGCGGCAATTATTCGCTGTGCGAGCGGTCGAACCGAAACAAGCCGATTGCCGAAAAATTGTTCGGCCGGTCGACCGCCGGGCTCTTCGGCTACACTCACCTCACCGGCGGCTATCAAGGCGGCCAGGCGGAATATCTGAGGATCCCGTTCGCGGACGGCACCCATATCAAGGTGCCGGAGGGCTTCACTGACGAGCAATTATTGTTCCTCGGCGATATTTTCCCGACCGGATGGCAGGCGGCTGTCCAGTGCGACATCAAGCGGACCGACACCGTAGCAATTTGGGGAGCCGGTCCGGTCGGCCAGATGGCGATCAGGAGCGCGATCATCCTGGGTGCGGAGAAAGTGGTGGTCATCGATCGTCTGCCGGAAAGGCTGGACATGGCCGCAGCTGCCGGCGCCGAAACGATCAATTTCGAGGAAGAAAGCGTGATCGATCGCCTCGATGCCATCACTGGGGGCAAGGGCCCGGACAAGTGCATCGATGCCGTCGGACTCGAAGCCCATGCCGCCTCGCACGTCGATTCCTTGATGGATCGGGCGAAACAGATGACGATGATGGCCAATGACCGCGCTCATGTCCTGCGCGAGATGATCTACGTGTGCAGGGGCGGCGGCGTGATCTCGGTGCCCGGAGTCTATAGCGGCCTTGTCGACAAGTTCCCGATCGGCATTTCGATGAACAAGGGCCTGACGTGGCGGATGGGTCAGACTCACGTCCGGCGCTGGACCGAGGATCTGACCCGCCGGATCGAGGAGGGTCAGATCGATCCTTCCTTCGTCGTCACCCACACCGCGCCGCTGTCCGAAGGGCCCGGCATGTACCGCACATTCCGCAACAAGCAGGACGGCTGCATCAAGGTCGTTTTGAAGCCGTAGCCGAGGAGATGATGATGAACGCAGCAACGCTTTCCGGCGGCCCCGCCGATCGCAGCATGACCGCGGGGCTTCGGGCCGCCCGCTTGATGGGCTGGGCCAGCTTCGGCCTCGCCGCCGCTTTCTTCGCGGCGCCGGGCCGGATCGCCCGTACCTTCGGACTTGAAGGCAAGGAGAACCTCATTCGCGGTTTCGGCGCACAGGAAGTCGTCGCCGGAATGGGCGCCCTTTCGACCGAGGCGATGCCGGCTATGTGGGGTCGGGCCGCGGGCGATGTCGTCCACATCGCGACGGTCGCCACCGGGTTGCAAAGCGAGGATCCGGATCAGCGCCGCAACGCCGCCATCGGCGTTGCCGCGCTTGCCGGATTCCTCATCGTCGATTCGTTGATCGCCGCGCGGCTCAACGCGGAGCGCAGCCGCGCCAACGGCGAAATCGGGGATTACAGCGATCGCAGCGGTTTTCCGAACGGCGTTGCCTCGGCGCGCGGAGCGGCGGCCGAGGAGACTCCGCGCGATTATCGGGCGACGCCGATCGATGTCGCCGAAGCTCGCGAAATAGAACTCGCCTGAGTTGATGGCAGGATCGGCGGCCTGGCTGCCGCTATCGTCGTAGAAAGTGGCTCCCCGGGACGGATTCGAACCATCGACCAACCGG
>DAINCA010000182.1:2325-3788 GCA_036732645.1 Allosphingosinicella sp. | reverse complement strand
CGCCGCCAGATTGAACATGAAGCAGGCCACCGCCAGCGGAGCCAGGCGGATGACAATGAGAATCAGCCGCATGGTCACTTCGAACAGGCCTTCAAAGCCGCGTTTGAGGGCGCGCGCATTCGGCGTGTCGGTAAGCAGCAGGCCGATCCCGAAGAACAAGGCGAAGAACATCACCGACAGGATCGCGCTGTTGCTCCCCATCACGTCGACCAGATTGTTCGGGATGATGGTGACGAAGGCGTCGATCCCGGTCGGCTGCTCAGCGCTGGTCTGGACGATCTCGCCGGCTCGGCCTGACGATTCCGCAAGCAATGAGGCGGCAACGTCGCGATCGACGCCGGCCCCTGGCTTGAGAAGGTTGACCACAACCAGGCTGACCGCGACTGCAATCGACGAAACGATGACTGTATAAGCCAATGTTCGGAGGCCGACGCGCTTCAGCGAACGAATTTCGCCCATCTCGGAAATGCCGACGACGAGCGCCGAGAACAATAACGGAATGACGAGCATGAACAGCAGGCGAAGGAAGATCTGACCGATCGGCTCGGTGACCCAGTTCATCAGCCATTCGACCCATGGAGCGTCGGGCTGGGTCGTGTAGACGAAGAGCCCGCCGGCGAGGCCGACGACGAAGCCGATCGCCATCTTCACGTGCAGCGGCATGCTCCGCGCCTTGGTGTCTTCCATCTACGAGGCCCCTTTGTTGCTTGCGCGGCATCCGGGCTTCGGCACGGGCAAAAGTCAACACTCGATTTGTTCGGGAGCTGCCATGACGAAGGCGACCAAGGGGGCAGACATGCTGGGACATTAGCCTGCTGCCCGCGCCCCGTGGCGCTGCTCGCAGTCAGTCGCCGCTAGGCATAAGCATAAGGACCGCCCTTCCGAAGCGCTTCGGCATAAGCAGGCCGCGCATGGATTCGCTCGAGCCAGTCGATCAGGTCCGGTCGCTCGTCCCCAAGCCCGGCGCGGCCCCTTGCGACCTCCAGCGGAAAGCTCATCATGATGTCGGCGGCGGTGAATTCATCTCCGGCGAACCAGTCGCGGCCTTCGATCTCGGATTGAAGCCAGTCGAGATGGCGGGCAGCCATCTTCAGGAGCGGCGCTCTGGCCGGACGGCCAAGAATGCCAAGCCGACGGATCACGAGCAGGACCAGGAGCAAGGGCATCAGCGAGCCTTCGGCGTAGTGGAGGAAGTGGCGGTAGCGGAGCGCCGATTCGCGATTGGCAGGCGCGCCAAGGCGGCCGTTCTCCTTTTCCACCAGATATTCGATGATGGCGCCGGTCTCCGCGACGACGTGACCATCATCCTCGATCACCGGCGACTTGCCGAGCGGATGGACGCGGGCCAGTTCCGGCGGCGCGAGCATCGTCTTCGGGTGCCGCTCATAACGGCGAACCTCATATTCGAGGCCCAGTTCCTCGAGCAGCCACAGGACACGCTGCGATCGCGAATTCTCGAGGTG
>DAINCA010000182.1:0-2225 GCA_036732645.1 Allosphingosinicella sp. | reverse complement strand
CCTTCCATGATCCGGGCGAAAGGCGAGGCATGCGAAAAGGGGTCGCCTTCGAAATCCTCGTACAGGTCCGGATGGGCGTCGAAATGGAGGATGTTCAAGGGGCCGTAAATCTCGGCCAGTGCGGCGACGCAGGGAAAGCTCACCATATGATCCCCGCCCAGCGAGATCGGGACGGCACCGGCGCGGGCGGCGTCACCGACCGCGCGGCGGATCAAGTCCGGATCTTCCGCCGATTCCGTCAGCGCGACGTCTCCAGCATCTTCGAACAGGATGTCGGTGCCGAGTTCGAGGCCGTTTTCGGCAAAGGCGTTGCCATGCTCGGAATGAAGCGCCGAGCGGATGACATCCGGTGCCGCGGCGGCGCCGCGCAAAAAGGACGAATGGCTGTCGGTGGGAAGACCGATCAAGCGGACCACCGGTTTGGAGGAGCTCATCGCACCTTCCCTTTCTGCGATTCGCAATCCATGGGGCACTTGTCTCGTCGCTGCCGGTTGCACAGGCAAGAGCGACCCCTGAATCAGGCAACCGATGATGAATTCCCGCGCTGACGTAACCGACTTCGCCCGAAAACGCCCGGCTTTCGGCGAATTCGTGGTGATGATGGCGGCGTTGATGGCGTCGAATGCCTTGGCGATCGATGCCATGCTTCCGGCGCTTCCGGCAATCGGCGAATCCCTCGATGTCGTTGAGGACAATCGGCGTCAGCTGGTAATCACCGTCTATCTGATCGGCTTCGGTATCTCCCAGCTCTTCTACGGGCCGCTTTCCGACCGGCTTGGACGCAAGTGGCTGCTTGTCGCCGGCCTTCTCGCTTACGCCTTGTTCGGCCTGATGGCGGGACTGGCGGGCAGTTTCGACCTGTTGCTCGCGGCACGCGCCCTGCAAGGCGTCGCCGCCGGGGCGACCCGAGTGCTGGTCGTCTCCATCGTTCGCGATTGCTATCAGGGCTCGGCCATGGCGCGGGTCATGTCCCTCACCATGATCGTCTTCATGATCGTTCCGGTCCTCGCCCCCGCTTTCGGTCAGGCAGTGCTTGCGGTGTCGACCTGGCGTCATATCTTCATCGGTCTTGGTGTCTACGGCGCGGCCTTGAGCGTGTGGATGGCGCTTAGGCTGCCGGAGACCCTTGCCCCCGAAAACAAACGCAGCCTTTCGGTCAGGCATATCGGCGAAGCTGCATTGATGACGTTGAGGGTGCGGCAGTCGATCGGCAATACCGCAGCCCTTACCCTTCTGATGGGCGCTCTGTTCGCCTTTATCGGCTCGATTCAGCAGATCGTATTCGACGTCTTCCACCGTCCGGAGACGATTGCGTTGGTATTTGCCTTCATCGCCGGACCGATGGCCCTCAGCTCTTATGCCAATTCGCGTTTGGTCATGCGTCTCGGCTCTCGCAAGATTCTCATGTTCGCCTTGAGCGCCTTCACCTTGGCCTCGGTGACGCACCTGATCGTCGCTCTGACGGCCGGCGAAAGCCTGTGGCTGTTCGTCGCGTTGCAGGCGCTGACGATGGTCTTCTTCGGGATGATCGGCGCCAATGCCGGTGCTCTGGCGATGGAGCCTCTCGGCCACATCGCCGGCACGGCATCATCGCTCCAGGGGGTCATCACGACGATCGGCGGAGCGATCATCGGCTTCCTGATCGGTCAGCAGTTCGACGGGACGACGACGCCATTCCTGATCGGCTTTGCCGTCTGCGGCGGTGCCGCCTTGGCGACCGCGATCTGGGCCAATCGCGATCCGTGCCGCGATTCCCACGATCCGGGCGAGGTCGAGGTCCAGGAATCGGCGACCCGCCCCGCCTGAGGCGGAGCGGGTGCTGGGACAATCAATAATGAGGTCAGTGCAGGCGCCTGATCAGGCGTCATCTTCTTCGGATGGTCCCGCCATCAGCACTTCGCCGACCTCATCGGTCTTGCCGCGAATCGATTTTTCGAGGCGTGCCGCCATCTCCGGATTCTCGAGCAGATAGGATTTGGCGTTCTCGCGGCCCTGGCCGATCCGGACCGAATCGTAGCTGAACCAGGCGCCGGATTTCTCGACCAGCCCCGCTTTCACGCCGAGGTCGAGGATTTCACCGACCTTGGACACGCCCTCGCCATACATGATGTCGAATTCGACCTGCTTGAACGGCGGCGCGACCTTGTTCTTGACGACCTTCACCCGGGTGGTGTTGCCGACGATGTCGTCGCGGTCCTTGATCTGGCCGGTGCGGCGGATGTCGA
>DAINCA010000181.1:0-3818 GCA_036732645.1 Allosphingosinicella sp. | reverse complement strand
AGGCCAAGAAGATGCTGGCGCTAGGTGGCGGTGGGAATGCCGAATCAGCCGCGCCCGAGCAGGTGGGAGGCCATAATTTCATAGGCCAGGTGCTTACCGACCTCGACCCGAAGGCGCTGCGCGGCCTCGTCGACGACGGGAAGAAGCGAGTCGGTTCAGGTGTGGTTGCCATCGTCGCCGTCAATGAGGGGCGCGCGAGCGTCGCCGTCGGGGTGACCGAGGAACTCGTCGGCTCGCGCAACGCCGTAGAGCTCGTTCGAAAAGCGGTCGAAGCCTTGGGCGGCCAGGGGGGCGGTGGACGTCCCGACCTCGCCCAGGGCGGAGGTCCTGATGGCAACCGCGCGGCAGAGGCGGTTCAGGCCGTGCGAGACGCGCTCGAGGCGGTTCCAGCCTGAACCGGCGGCTCGGGCCCGAAAACGCTCATCCCGCCATATTCGTTCGATCGGGCGCTTTCTTCCGCCATGAAAGCCTCGAAAGAGGGCCCACCGACGAGGGACTCGAGGCGGCGCGCCTGCTCGTCGAGGCGGCGGATGGCACCGATCTTCTCGTCCTGGCCGAGCTTCGCCTGCTCGACCGCCGATTTCATGACGGCGATCGTCTTGTCGTAGACCTTGAGCGGCACCGGATAGGGGTGCCGGTCCTTGCCGCCGTGAGCGAGCGAGAACCGAGCCGGGTCGCTGAACCGGCACGGGGCGCCATGGATCGTTTCCGCCACCATCGCCAGTGATCGGATCGTCCTTGCCCCAACTCCCGGGACCAGGAGCAAATCGGGAAAATCCGTTGGGCCAGCCTCGGCCGCGGCCGCCAGGCTGCCATGGAGCCGGCGCAGGATCACATCGCCGGAAGTGACGTCATGACGGCTGGGCAAGAGCAAATGCGGGAGGGCAGGCTCGTCGGTGGCGACTGGCGGGCGCGACGCCGCCACTTCCCGGACGAGCCCATCGGGTCCCAAAGTGTTCAGCAGGTCCAGCTGGGCCTGCCGGGACGAAGCGGCGCGGCGATCGGCCAGATTGAGGATCATGCCCCCGCTTCGGCCTTCGATCGCCTGATGGGGAGAATCGACGAAGCTTTCGAGCCCCTCGGACAGCCAGTGGTAACGGCGCGCTGTGCGATTGGCGCCGTTCATGCCCTGCTGGACCACCGTCCACTTTCCATCGTCGGTGACGATGAAGCCGTGCAGGTAGAGATCGAAGCCGTCCTGAACCGCAGCGCTGTCCACCTTTGCGACCAGGCGGCTGACGCTGCCGAGGGCAATACCGTCGAAACCGGCCTTGTCACCAGCGGAAGCCAGTTCTGCCGGGGTCTTGCGGCTGTGACGACCACGGCCGCCGCAGACGTGAATTCCCAATTCGCCCGACCGGGGATTGAGACCTCGCTTGAGAGCGCCGATGACGCTGGTCGTGATCCCCGACGAGTGCCAGTCCATCCCCATGACGGCGCCGAACGACTGGAACCAGAAGGGGTACGCCAGCCGACGAAGGAAATCGTCCCGGCCGTAATGCAAGATGATCGCCTCGGCGATAACCGTTCCGAGCCTGGTCATCCGTTCGCCGAGCCACGCCGGAACCCGGCCACCGTGAAGCGGCAGATCGGCACTGCCGGATCTCTTGCCCATCGTTCGACTCCAGGAACAAAGAAGGAACGGTAGCAAGGAGTGGCGAGTTTCGCCAGCTTCTATTGCGGGTTCAGCGCATCCCTCAGCCGGCGTCCCCGTTGCGGCGGCTCTTTCGGGAGCATGCCCAGTTCCATGATCTGCTTGCGAAGCTCGCTTCTCTTCTCGTGAATCGACGCGATCACCGGACCCATCGCCATCCCCAGGTCGACCAACACCGCCTCGGAGAGCTGAAGCGAGGATTCGATCGTTTCCGGGACCGCATCGGTGGCTCCTGCGCGGTAGAGTTCCGCCGCATGCAGCGGATCGCGGGCGCGCGCGACGATGGTCAGATTGGGTGAGCCCGACCGGACCCTTTTGGTCAATCGAACCGTCAATACGGGATCGTCCATGGTCAGGACCAGGGCTTCCGCATGGCCGAGATTGAGGCGGTCGACGAGCTCGGAGCGGGACACGTCGCCGAAGATGACCGGATCGCCGGCGCGTCGTGCCGCCGCCACCGCATCGACGTCGGAATCGACGGCGAGGTAGCGTCGATTATGTAACTTGAGCATTTCGGCGACGAGCTGACCGACGCGGCCATAACCAATGATGATCACCGGCGGTGACCCGTCACCGGCCCCCGGCAAAGGAATTCCGTCCTCCGAAGGTGCCTCGACCCCGCGCCCGGCTAATTGCCCGAGCTTTGCGAGCAAAGGCGTGATCGTCAGTCCGATGGCCGTGACGATCTGCCAGAAAGCGGCGGTTTCCCTCGTGATCAGGCCCGCCACCGAGGCGGCGGCAAGGACGATGAGGGTGGTTTCCGAAGGTGACGACATGACGACCCCGGTTTCGGCGGCGACGGCGGCCGTGGCGCCTGACAGGCGAAGCAACAGGGCTGTCACTACGGCCTTGATCGCGAGGACTCCGAGCACGGCCGCAAGCAGGGTCTGCCAGTTGTCGATGATCACCCTGACATCGACGCTCATTCCGACGGTGATGAGGAACACGCCGAGCGCGAGGCCGCGGAACGGCGCGGTAATCACCTCGACCTCGTCGTGATAATCGGTCTCGGCGATCAGGATTCCGGCGATGATCGCGCCGACGATCGGAGAAAGTCCCACCGCTGCCGTTGCCAGGCTTGCGACGATCACGACGAGCAGACTGGCTGCGAGGAACAGTTCCGGGCTTTTCGTCCGCGCCGCCTGCGCGAAGAGACGGGGAAGGAAAATTCGGCCGAGAACGAGCATCGCCGCGACGACGGCGGCGCCGGCAAGGAGGACGTTCACCATGTTGGTGAGGCCGGCAAGGCCGACATGGGGAGACAAGGCACCAAGCGCGAAGATGATCGGCACGATCGCCAGATCCTCGAACAGCAACATGGCCAAAGCCGATCGTCCGACCGCGGTCGAAGCGTCGGTCAGTGGAAGGACCAGGGCCGTCGACGACAAAGCGAGCGCCAGTCCGAGTGCGACCGAGGCAGTCAAGCTCGTGCCGAGCAGATAGAGCGCCAGGCCGATGAAAAAACCGCCGAGGATCAACTCGGCGGCGCCGACCCCGAAGACCAATCGACGCATGCCCCACAAGCGCTTGAAGGACAGCTCCAGACCGATCGAGAACAAGAGCAGGATGATTCCGAACTCGGCGAAGGGCTCGATCGCTTCGCGGTTCGAGATGGTGACGTAGTTGAGCCACGGATAATAAATCGAGAGGGAGCCTAATCCGGCGGGACCGACAAGCAGGCCGATCAGGATGAATCCGATGACCGGGCTTATCCTGAACCGGGCAAAGGCCGGAATAACGATACCCGCGGCGCCGAGGATAACGAGCGCATCGCTGAGGCCGGAAGTGCCGAAATCGCTGGGGGCCGGGTGCATAATCCCTTTATGCAGCCCGACGCCCGTTTGTCAGCAACCTCCTGCGATTGCTGTTCAAGCCGCCTGGGCTTCTTCGGCCATGGCCTTTTCCAGATTCGACCGGATCGCCTCGAAGAACTGTTCGGTCGTCATCCAGGCCTGATCGGGGCCGATCAGGATGGCGAGATCCTTCGTCATCTGCCCTTGTTCGACCGTCTCGATACAGACCCGCTCGAGAGTCTCCGCAAAGCGGGTGACCTCGGGCGTGTCGTCGAACTTGCCGCGATATTTGAGGCCGCCCGTCCAGGCGAAGATCGACGCGATCGGGTTGGTCGAGGTCGCCTTGCCCTGCTGGTGCATGCGGTAGTGGC
>DAINCA010000180.1:0-3846 GCA_036732645.1 Allosphingosinicella sp. | reverse complement strand
AGGCGGCCGGCTTCAGGCTTTGGGCTTCGCCGAGACCGGGATCGCCGACACGCGCAACTGGACGCAGACCGAGTTCGCTCCGCGCAGCAGCCGGACGGTGAGGTGGATCGATCTCGAAGAAGTGGAAAGCCCGGCCGACGACCTGCGCCAGCGCGGGCGCGCCAGAGGCGCCGCTCTCTTCGCCCGCGGCGAGGGTATCCATCACGGCAATGACGCCGTCTATTTCACCTGCACCTCGGGTGGCCGAGCCCGGCTAGGCCAGATCATGCGCTACGTTCCTGGTTCGAACGAGGGCAAGCCAGGAGAGACCCACTCGCCGGGCCAACTCGAATTGTTCATCGAGTCCACCGATCCCGCGGTGATGGACTATGCCGACAATCTGACGGTTGCGCCGAATGGCCACCTCATCGTCTGCGAGGATCGGGCAAGAGCCCAACCCTGCCATCTGAAAGGCGTGACTTCCGAGGGGAGAGTCTACACTTTGGCGCGGCTGAACGTGCAGACCGAACTCGCGGGCGCCTGCTTCTCGCCCGACGGACGGGTCCTGTTCGTCAATATCTACCATCCCGGCAAGACAGTGGCGATCACGGGGCCGTGGGCAACATTCAATAGCTGAGCGATCCGCTCGCCTAGAAGCGAAGACTCATGCCGATCGCAGCGACACCACGCTCTCGCCGGCGAAGGTCGGTCGGCGCGCGCTCAGGCTCCATGTGGGTACGCGGGCGCGGCGGCTCCGCGACCCTGAACCGGCCAAGGCCGATCTGAAGATTCTCGTCGATGGGAAAAGCGGCGATAAGTCCGTTTCGGCGCGGCGTTCCTGGCTGGCGGAAATCCCCCGCAGGGGCGCTGAAGTTTGGAAGCACGCGCGCCGATGGCCGAATGCCAGTCACATTGGTGGACAGATCGAGCTGGGCGAGCGCCGGCGAAGCCAGAATGTACGTGACCGCCAACGCCCCGGCGAGCCGAAGCGCTTTCAACATCCTCCCATTCCTTGCGAAACCCTGTTTCGGCATCAAAGCAAAAAGAGCGGCGAAGTTCCGTTCGTTGCTTTGCCGCAACGTTGCCCAATTTCCCCTCAGAACCGAAGCTTTCGTCGATCGGCGATGATCGCACGGGCGGCATTATGCCCGGGGGCACCGGTCACGCCGCCCCCCGGATGGGCACCGGAGCCGCACAGATAAAGTCCGTCCAGGGGCATCCGATAATCGGCGTGACCGAGCATCGGCCTGGTCGAGAAGAGCTGATCGAGGCCCATCTTGCCGTGAAAGATGTCGCCGCCGATCAGACCGAAACGCCGCTCGAGGTCGAGCGGGGAGAGCGCCACGCGGCCGATCACCGATCCGCTGAAGCCCGGCGCGAACCGGTCCACGTGGGCAATGATGGAATCGGCGGCTTCCTCCCGCTTTGCGTCCCAGCCGCCGGGAACCTCATAGGGGAAGTGCTGGCAAAACAGACTTGCGACATGGCGGCCCTCTGGTGCCAGGCTGTCGTCAAGTGTCGACGGGATGAGCATCTCGACGATGGGCGCCTTCGACCAGCCCTGGTTGCGCGCGCTGAGCCACGCTTCGTCCATATAATCGAGTGACGGGGCGAGGATGATGCCGGCGGTCATGTGGTCCCCGGGCTCCGGAAGGCTGGTGAAGCGCGGCAATTCCGCCAGCGCCACGTTCATCCGGAAGGTCGCCGATTCGCTCTGCCAGCCGGCCATCCGCCGCGAAATCTCGGCGGGCACGGCGCCTTCGGGGATAAGCCGATCGAACAGGAGTTTGGGATTGACCCCCGCGGCCACGGCCTTGGCTCGAAAGGCGGTTCCCCCAGCGACCACGCCGGCCGCTTTGCCTTTCTCGACGATGATCTCCTCTACCGGGCTGTCCAGGACGATCTCGACCCCGACCTCGGCACAGGCTTTGGCCATCGCCTGGGTGATCGCCCCCATGCCGCCAATCGCATGTCCCCAGGCGCCTTCGACTCCCGCCGCCTCGCCGAAGACATGATGAAGCAGGACGTAGGCCGATCCAGGGGCATAAGGACTGGCATAATGGCCGACGACGGAGTCGAACCCGAACAGGGCCTGGACCAATTCGTGGCTGAAATATCGGCGGAGCACGTCCGCGGCCGACTTGGTGAAGAAGTCGACCAGATGACGTTGATCCTCGAGGCCGAGCCGGTTCACGCTTCCGCCCAGCTTGAGCAGCGAAAGCATGTCGCCCAGGCCGCCGCCGGCATTGGGCGGCGCGCGCACCAACCACTGCAGAAGCACCCCGACGACGGCGTTCAGGGCGCTCGCATAGTCATCGTAATTCTCGGCATCCGCCGGGCTGTGACGGGCGATCTCCCGCCGGGTGAGGCCGCCTCGGCCGCTCAATATATGTTCGGTCCCTTGGGTCGGAAGAAAGTTGTCGACCCGGCGAAGCACCACCTTGAGACCGTGCTGGTAAAGCCGCATGTCGCGGATGATCGTGGGGTTGAGCAGCCCAACCGTGTAGCTCGCCGTGGAGTTGCGAAAACCCGGATGAAATTCCTCGGTGACGGCGGCGCCCCCGACGACGTCACGCGCTTCCAGGACGGTCACCTTCAAGCCGTGCCGAGCCAGATAGAAGGCGCAAACGAGACCATTATGGCCCGCGCCAATGATCAAAATGTCGTCGTCACGCCGCCCCACCGGACAAGCCTATATCGAGCGGGTGGGCGGCCCGCCAGCGGTCGACCGACCGAGGAGGGAAATTATCCGCTGCAAGGCCGCCAAAGCCGCAACCATGGATCGAGGAAAAGACGGCCGGGGTTGAAAAAGACGGCCGGGGTTGAAGCGGGAAAGCTAATCGCTCTATGAAGCTCCACTATCTTACTGGAATTGCGTTTTAAAAGCCTTTTGGGGGACGTCGAACATGCGGAAATCCGACTTGCTGGCCGGTTGCGGCCTTGCGCTGGCGCTCGCTCTTGGTGGTTGCGCCACCGTGGAGCCTCAGGCGGAGGTTGCAACGCCCATCGTGGCAACCACCAACGAGGCGCCAGTCTGGCCGCATCTCGCCAGCGACGTACCGGCCGACGAGGCCGTCCGCTTCGGAGTCCTTCCCAACGGCATGCGTTATGCCCTCCGGCGGAACGCCACGCCGCCGGGCGCCGCGTCGCTTCGGCTGCATTTCGATGTCGGATCGCTCCACGAACGTGAGGACCAGCGCGGACTGGCGCACTTCATCGAGCACATGACCCTGAACCAGACCCGCAACGTCCCCGAAGGGGAGCTGATCCGAATCCTGGAGCGGGCCGGCCTTCAATTCGGACCGGACACCAATGCGTCGACCAGCTTCGATCAGACCATCTACATGCTCGACCTTCCGCGGACCGATGCCGAGACGGTCGACACCGGCCTGTTCCTGATGCGCGAAGTGGCGGGCGAAGCCACCCTGAGCGCTGAGGCGATCGACCGTGAACGCGGAATCGTCCTTTCGGAGGAGCGGACCCGGGCGACGCCGGCTTATCGCATGGCGATCGATGAATTGAGCAATATCTTCCGCGACGACCTCCTCGCCGAGCGGATTCCGATCGGCCTCACGGACGTCATCCGGACGGCGCCTCGCGAGCGTTTCGTCGAATTCTACGAGGGTTATTATCGGCCCGAAAACGCGACCCTGATCGCCGTCGGCGACTTCGATCTCGACGAGATGGAAGCCAAGATCCGGCAGCGTTTCTCCGACTGGAACGCCAGGGGCGAGCCTGCGCCGGAGCCCGCCGATCCATCGATTCCGGAACGCGGCGTGGAAACCCGGGTGCTGGTCGAGCCGGGCGTCCCGACTCGAGTCAGCATGAGCTGGGTGTCGCCGCTCGACACGTCGCCCGACACACGCG
>DAINCA010000179.1:0-3857 GCA_036732645.1 Allosphingosinicella sp. | reverse complement strand
ACTTCGTGGCGACAAACCGGCCACATCGGTGGTGGTCGAAAAACCGGAGCCATTGCCTTCAACGGCGGCCGCGGGAGCGAGCGCCGACGGGATCAAGATCAGTAATCCAGAGAGAATCATCGACCCGGATTCGGGGGTCACCAAAGGCGAACTGGTCGAATATTATCGGCAGGTCGCCCCCTTGATGTTGCCGTGGGCGGCCAACCGGCCGATCAGCCTCGTGCGCTGTCCCCAGGGTCGAGGGAAGAAATGCTTCTTCCAGAAGCATGACGCCGGCAGCTTCGGCGAGCATGTGCGCCATATCCCGATTACCGAGAAGAAGGGCGAGGTCGAGGACTATCTCTATGTCTCCGACCAGGCCGGGTTGATTAGCTGCGTCCAGATGGGAACGATCGAATTTCACGGCTGGGGCTCGCCAGTGGCCGACATCGAAAAGCCGGATCGTCTGGTCTTCGATATCGATCCCGATGAAGGATTGGGCTTTGCCGAGGTCAAGCGAACCGCCCGGGATCTCAAGCGCTATCTGGCCGACATGGGTCTCCAGACCTTCCCCTTGCTGACCGGTGGCAAGGGCTTGCACGTCGTCGTCCCGCTGACCCCCGACGCCAAGTGGCCCAGGGTCAAGGATTTCGCCCAGAGGTTTGCCGTGGCTTTGGCTCAGGCCGAGCCCGAGAGATTCACGGCCAACATGGCAAAGGTGAAGCGTAAAGGGCGGATCTTCCTGGATTATCTTCGCAATCAGCGCGGCGCGACGGCGATCATGCCTTATTCGGCGCGAGCGCGCGAAGGGACACCGGTCTCGGCGCCGATCAACTGGGACGAGCTCGACGATTACGACACCGGAGCGCATTTCAGCGTCCGCGACGGCGAGCTCCTTCTCGAACGCGCTTCCAGTCGGTCCCTTCAAGGCTGGGGCGAGGCCGCCCAGATCCTGCCGGATCTCTAGAGCATCCGGCTTCCTCGGCGGCTCACAAGGGCGCCCCTGCCTGGATCCACAATGCGAAGGCGGCAGCGGCCCCAATCGCAAGCAGAAACCGCCAGATCGGTGCCCGCTCCATCTCAACAGCACCCTCGGGAGCCCTTCCCCGCCCGGTGACCATCGGCCCGACCAGATTCTTCCGTCGGACGAGAGCGTAAAACAGGATCGCAGCCACGTGGAGGCCGATCAGCACGAGCAGGACGTCGAATGCATCCTTGTGGAGATCGGTCAGACTCTCCGAAAGATCGATGTCGATGAGGTGAGACAGTGGCCCGGATTCGAGCCCGTCTTCATCGCCCGCGAAGAGCCCGAGCCCGGTTTCTACCGATAACAGCCCAAGCAACGCGATCACGCTGAGGGCGCCGACCGGATTATGGCCGAGAACGCTCCCGCCGCGCCCTGTGAGGTAGGAGACAATCCCCCGCGGTCCTCGTACGAAATTGCCGAAACGCGCGGTCGAACTGCCCAACAGTCCCCACAGGATCCGGAAGACGAGCAAAGCAAGAATGAGGATTCCGCCGATCATGTGGAGATCCAGCCGATCCTCTTCGGCGGTCCACCACTGGAACGGGATCAGGACGACCAGGAGCCAATGGAAAGTTCGTGTCGGCAGGTCCCAGATTCGCACCCGACGGACGGGGTCGGCCGCCATGATCAATCTTCCGGGGCGCGGAACCGATCATGACAGTTCTTGCAGGTTTCGCCGAGCGCCTTCAGGCGAGGCCTGATCGCGGCAAGGTCCCCGCTCTGGGCGGCAGCGTTGAACCGCTCCGCCTCGGCCTCGAAGGCCTGCGCACGCTGGCGAAACGTTTCCGGATCAGACCAGATTTCGGACTTTGCCCGGGTTTCACGCCCGGTCTCGGGGCCACTTCCCTCCGGAAACCAGGTCAATATCTGAGGTCCATATCGGGCGATCACCGCGGCGTGCTGCTGAATGACCGGCATCGACGGCGCATCCGCTTTGAGTTGCGTACCGATCGCCTTCATTGCGTCGCCCATTTCTTCGTAATGATCGTGGCGAGCCTTCATGATCGCCGCATGATCCTCGGTGCTGGCGGTTCCGGTGGCGACATTGTCGGCGGCTTCGGCCTGGGTATCGGTAGTCGAGGGCTCTTCTCCTCGATTGCAGGCGGCGACGGCGATCAAAGCGGCAGCAGTGGCAAACAAGGCGGCAGAATTTCGCATCGGTCCCTCCGTATGGAGTGCCAATGCATTGCCGCGTCCGCGGGTTCAATCGTCAAAAAGAAAACGTCCCGGCCACTAGGGACCGGGACGCTCGCAACCGAAACGGCGGATACGAAGCGCCGGAACGGAACTTGTCTTAGCGACAGCGGCTGCGGCTCTTCTGGACCTCGCGTCCGAGGAGGGCGCCGAGCGCGGCGCCGATCACCGTTCCCGTCGTGCGATTGCCGCGCGTATCGACCGCTCGACCGACGAGGGCGCCGGCGGCGCCGCCGACGATGAGGCCGGTCGTGCCGTTGGAGCGGCGGCAATAGGTACGGCCGTCATTCCCGCGCCAGGTCGGGCCATGATAATTGCCGCTATTGTCGTAATAACGGCTGTAGCGGCTGGAATCGCCGTGATCGGCGAAGGCGACGGAAGGCAGAGCCGGGGCCGTCATCGTCACCGCGGCAAGGCCGATTACCAATTTACGCATGATCTACTCCTTTGAACTCGAACATTGCGAGGTGCCGAGCGCCTCGTGTCCAGGATCCCGACTAGGCCGATTCGCGTGAGCCCATTCTGAATTGGCATGTTAGGCGAGGTTCAGGTGCAGAAAGCCTAGGTGAGTTACATAAATAATACGCGTTCTCTCTTGCACTGAAGGGCCGCAAGCCCCAATCTCTCGGGAAAGACAGGAGATCCGGCAGCCATGGCCACTCAGACCGCCACCGAGACGACGACGAAGCTGACTCTGGATGCACCTCAGCCGCTGCAGACCGTGACGACGGAACAGGCGGCCGGCCTGGTTCCGCTCAAGGATGAGCAGAAGAGCCAGCTCGAGGAACGGGTCGACACCTTCGTCAGCGAGCTGGTCGCACTCGATTCCAACTCGCCCGATTTCGGCAAGAAGGTGGACCAGCTGACGACCATGGGCCGAAAGGAAATCGCGGAGGCGGCAAGCCATTCCAACCGGTTCCTCGATCGTCCGGTCAGAGCAATCAACGCCGACACCGGGATCGGCGCCGATCTCACCGAGCTACGCAAGACGGTCGAAGCGCTCGATCCGGCACGAGGCAATCTGGCCCGTCCCCGCCGACTGTTCGGAATTATTCCGTTCGGTAACAAATTGCGCGGCTATTTCATGAAATATCAGTCGGCGCAGACCCACATCGCCAAAATTCTGGCGGCCTTGGCCTCTGGCAAGGATGAGTTGCTCCAGGACAATGCCGCGATCGACACCGAGCGCTCCCAGATGTGGAAGACGATGGGCAAGCTCGAGCAGATGATCCATATTTCGAAGGCGCTCGATGCCAAGCTCGAGGAGAAGGCCAACGAGCTGGACGCCACGGAGCCCGCAAAGGCGAAGGCGATCCGCGAGACGGCCTTGTTCTACACGCGCCAGCGCACGACGGATCTGCTGACCCAGATGGCGGTGACCGTTCAGGGTTATCTGGCGCTCGATCTCGTCAAGAAGAACAATGTCGAGCTGGTGAAGGGCGTCGATCGCGCCTCGACGACGACAGTCTCGGCGCTGCGCACCGCGGTGACCGTCGCCCAGGCGCTGACCAACCAGAAACTGGTGCTCGAGCAGATCACCGCGCTGAACACGACCACCGCCAACATTATCGAGAGCACGGGGAGCCTGCTCAAGACCCAGTCCGGCGAGATCCACAAGCAGGCCGCGTCGTCGACGATCCCGCTGGAGACGCTGCAG
>DAINCA010000178.1:0-3879 GCA_036732645.1 Allosphingosinicella sp. | reverse complement strand
GCGACTGAAGCCGTTCCTTGCCGGAAGGCGTCGGCGTCTTGGTCTTCAGCCACGGCTCGATCGAGGCATATTGGGCAAAGAAATGGGTGAAATCGGGCACCAGGTCCTTGATCACATCCATGTGCGGAAGCGGCGTGATCCTAACCGTTCCGCTCACATCCTCGATCGCGGTGGTGCAGGCGAGGCCGTTGCGGCCGGCGATGTTCATCGAGCAGGAGCCGCAAATGCCTTCACGGCACGAACGACGGAAGGTCAAAGTCGGATCCTGCTCGCTCTTGATCTTGATGAGCGCGTCGAGGACCATCGGACCGCAACTGTCGAGATCGACCTCGAACAGATCGTAGCGCGGATTCTCGCCGCTTTCGGGATCGTAGCGATAGACCTTGAAGGCCTTGGTCCGGCCCGAACCCGCCGGCGCCTTGTGGACGCGCGCCTTGCCGTTGATCTTGCTGTTCTTCGGAAGCGTGAATTCGGCCATGCCCACCGTCCCCTTCAAAATCGGATTAGGACTAGCCGGCGCGGCTTTCAAGCAGTTGCGCCGCGATCGAGTAAGTGCGGGCATTGTCGACGTCGATGGCGTGGGCCCCATCCTTCAGCACCACCGCAGAAGCGCTGACGCCAAAGCGGCGTCCCAAACGCTGCATCGCCCGCGGCAGCGAGATCAGCCCGTAACGCAGGATCACCAGATTGATCAGGCCGACCGCCTGAACGATCCGCATCGGATTCTTCGCGAACTGACCGCCGGACCGGTAGGTCTCGGCAAGCCGGAGGCCCGCGCTCGACAGGCCGTAAAGGTTACAGTTGGAATAGCTGCCGTCGGTGAATTTATAGAAACGCCTCTGGCCCTGCGGATGCGCCGAAAGCACGTCCTCGCGCCGCGAAAGCGCCACCACCGCGTCGTCGCCGGCGGCAAGGCGGGCGGCCACTTGGTTGACCGCGTTGGCGGTGAGCAGGACGTTGTCGGCCGTGGTGACGATGAAGGGCCCGTTATCGCCGGCCGTCGCGGCATAGACGCTGTCGGTAATCGTCGCGGCGGCGGCGACGAACTCCACCGTTGCGGCGATCTGCATGGCGGCGATGATCGGCTGAAGCATCGCCTCGGCGCCCGGTTCGACCGAAATCCGGATCGCCTTGATCGCCGATACGCCGGCCAAGGCGGCGAGGACATGAGCGAGCAGCGGCCGACCGCCGATCGGTACCAGGCATTTATGGGTCACCCCGGCCTCCGCGGCCAGCGGATCGAGCCGGCCCTCGCGCTGGGCGGCCAGGACGATCGCCGTCGCGGCCGCGGTCACGAAGCGAGCAGCCCGTGCCGACGAAGCCCTTCGTACAGGATCGTCTCGATCAGTTGGGATTGGGAGAGGCCGGCAAGGACGGCGGATCGGCCGAACACCTTATCCGACCACAGATTGGCCTGCAGGTTGACCTCGAGGAACTGAACCTTCCCGCATTCGCGATCGAGCCGGAACTCGAAGCGGCCATAATCGAACGGTCGAAATTCCTGCGCCATATTGATCGTATATTCGGCGATCCGGGGCATCCATTCCGAGTCCTCGAAGGGAACGAGCTGGTATTTGTGAGCGCGCTCGACGAGGTCGCGTTTCTCGTAATAGGTCCGCAAGTGGCTCGGGTCGGCCTGCTCGAACAACATCATCGGCATGACCCGAGGTTCGCCGTCGATCGTAAGCACGGGAACCTCGACATCGCTTCCGTTCAGGAACGGCTCGACGATGGCGTCATGGCCCTGACGATGAATGTCGGCCACCGCCGCTTCGACTCCGGCCCAGTCAAAAGCATCCTGCACGGCCCAACTGGCCGAGGAGGCGTTCGGCTTGATGACAAGGCGTTCGCCCTCCGGGCAGCGTTCTTGATCGACCGGCGCTCCGCGGCGGTAGACCGCCCAGGGCGCAGTCGGGATGCCGCGGGCGGCTGCGCACAATTTGGTGAGATGCTTGTCGTCGGCGAGGCCACGAAGGATCGGCGACGCACCGAGGAAAGGAATGCCGACCCGGGTGCTGAGCAAGGGCAGCATCATCTCGCTGTTGAGAAACCCACCCCGGTTGAGCAACGGGAAGACGAAATCGACGTCGGGTTTCTCGAACAAGGCGTCGTAGCCATCCTCGACGACGACGTTCAGGCCGAGCCCCTTCAATATTTCCCGGGTCTCGACGTGATAGAGGGCATGATTGCCGTCTTCGGGATGAAGCGCGCCATCCCACTTGGCGTGCTTCGCGATGAACATGATTTTGAGCCGGCGCTTCGCCTCTTCCGGGATCTTGCGCGGCTGGATATGGGGGATCACGGCTGGATTTCGCTTTCGAATGTGGCGCGCGCAGCCTTGGCCTTTGCTGCTGCTGTAGACTGATGATGGCGCGTTACTGGCGTCAAGGGGCGGGTGCAAGATTCATGACTGTTAACGTAGAGAATCCGGCTTCGATTTCCGCCGCCGCGGCAGCGATGGCGACGGGGGGCGATGCGCGGATCCGGCTCGATCCGGCCACCGGCCTTAACCGTTATTTCTCCGCGCCGGTGCCGAGTCGCGTGCTCGCTTATGCTTCGTCCACCGCCAACGATATCTCGGCGATGGCCTTTGACCGTGCCGAACGACTGTTTTCGGAGATCGGAGGGGGCCTGTCCGGCCCGTCTTATTCGGACCGACTCGAGCAGCTCAGGAAGCGCCTTCGCGATGTCTATCAGATCGACGAGGAGGTGGACGTGGTGTTCGCACCGTCGGGCACCGATCTCGAATATGTCGCTCTGGCCGCGACCGCGGGGCGGGGGTCCGGCACGCATGTTATCCTGCTCGGTGCGGACGAAGTAGGCACGGGCTGCATCCATTCGGCCCACGGCAATTATTTTGCGGAATCGACGGCGCTCGGAATATCGACACAAATCGGACAGCCTGTTCCCGGGATGGGCGGCATCGAGGTCGACCTGGTCGACATCCCTGTCCGCGACCCCGACGGCCGGGTAAGACCCTCGGCGGAAATCGCGGAGCGGATGGAGACCTTGCTCGAAGCGGCCAAATCGGCCGGTCGCCACAGCCTGATCCACGTCGTTCATGGCTCGAAGACCGGTCTGATCCTTCCGGGGAAGGATGAGCTGGACAATCTCCAGGCCGGCCATGGCGAGACGTCGACTTTGGTGGTGGACGCCTGCCAGGCGAGGATCACCAGCGCGGCGATCAATAACTATCTGGACCGGGGCGCGATCGTCTTCGTGACGGGATCGAAGTTCATGGGCGGACCGCCGTTCAGCGGCTTCGCCTTCGTTCCGCCGGCCGTCGCCCACAAGGCCGTTCCCCTCGCCGACGGCCTGGCGACGATCTTCCGGCGCGGCGAATGGCCGCAGGGATGGCCGGGCGCCGAAAAGCTTCCCGACAGCTCCAATGTCGGGCTGCTGCTTCGGCTGGAGGCCTCGATCTACGAACTCGAGCGCTTCCAGAACCTGGCGCCGCAAGCCGCCGAACGCGTCATCCTGGCGTTCCACGCCGCCGTGAGGTCCGAGATCATCGATCTGACGCCCGCCCACCGGCTCGCGCCTTATCCCCCGGGCGACCGCGAGGAAGCCGATACGCATCCTATCGAGATGCGCACCCTTTCCACCCTCGATCTTTCGGAAATGCGCGGCGGCTCGACGTTCGAGGACGCCCAGGCCTGGCACAGGGCCTTGCTCGGGCACGAAGTGCGCCTCGGCCAACCAGTCAAATGTGTCCGCCTGGCTGACGGACGCTGGGGCGCCACGCTCCGGATCGGATTGGCCATGTGGCAGATCGTGGACCGTGCAGAACTCGCCGAGGCCGAGCTCGCCGAGACCTTCAGAGGCGACATTGCGCGGATACGGAACGCGTTGCACTCGGTCGCCGGCTAGTCCGCGGGC
>DAINCA010000177.1:0-3954 GCA_036732645.1 Allosphingosinicella sp. | reverse complement strand
CGACCTAAGCTCGCGCGGGTCGTAGCCAGTGAGAAATCGCCGAGGCCAGGACCGGCTCTCAGGGATCGCCTCACGAACCCTATTCGCGTTTCGCCGATCGGCCCCGACCTTCTCGAAGAAGCGGGATGGTCGGAATTGCTCGAGGAAGCGCGAACCGGCGAAATCGCGTTCAACGGCGGCGCGCTTCGGATGAGCCTTACGCCAGCCATGACCTTGTTCGACGTCGACGGCGACCTTCCCGCCGCCGCATTGGCGGAAGCGGGCGCCGCCGCGGCCGCCCGAGCAATCCGGCGCTTTGGCCTGGGCGGCTCGATCGGCGTCGATCTCCCCACCCTTCCCGACCGCGCGTCCCGCCAGGCCGCGGCCGGCGTGGTGGACAATCTGCTGCCGCAGCCGTTCGAGCGCACCGCTGTCAACGGTTTCGGGTTCCTCCAGATCGTCCGCCGGCGCGAGGGGCCCTCGCTACCGGAAATGCTTCGCGACGATCCGATCGGCGCAGCGGCGCGGGCTCTGCTCCGCCGCGCCGAAAGAAATGGAGGCCATGGCCGCCTGACCGTGGCGGCGGCGCCGATTGTCGTCGCCCGGCTCGAGCGAGAGCCCGAGTGGCTCGAACTGCTTCGCCAGCGCGTCGGCGCCGACGTCGCCTTGCAGGCGCAGCCGGGGCTCGCCATATCGGCCGGCCATGTCCATCGCCAAAGCCTCTGATCGCCGCCAAACCTGCACCTTGTGCGGCCGGCCCGCCTCGCCCGAACACAAGCCGTTCTGCAGCGAAAGGTGCCGCGATCGCGACCTCCTGAACTGGCTCGGCGATGCCTATAAGGTGCCTGGCGAGCCGGTCGATCCGAACGCCTTCGGCATCGAGGAAGACGGGCTGGACAGCGGCCGTTAAGCGCCTCTATAGGCGCTGCTTCGCCTCAGACAGCGCGATGCCCAGGTAGCTCAGTTGGTAGAGCACGTGACTGAAAATCACGGTGTCGGCGGTTCAATTCCGTCCCTGGGCACCATTCTTCCCGGCAAGTTGAACGGACTACGCCACTGACGGGTACACAGCCCCTGAAGTAGAGCCGTTTCTGCGTGCTGACCTAATGCGCTTCACGACCTTGTTCGTCGGCTTCATGTGCGGTTCGACCTTTGCCACTGGACAATGAAGCCAGGCTTTGCGCAGATCGGCTGAAGGGTGGCGAAACAAGGGGGAAAGATCGTGAATCGCTTCGGTGCTTGCCTCGTCGCCACCTTGTTGACGTCGTGTCAGACCGCCGACGACCCAGGGGTAGCGTCCGTCGCCGCTCAGCCATCCTGTTCATCCTCTCCATCCGCTCGTGACGAGGTTGCCGATACGGTCCGGGCGTTTTTCGAGGCGCTCGCGCGCGACGACACAGAGGTCGGCCGCCTTACGACACCCGATTTCCATGCGTTCGACGTGGGCAGGCGTTTCACGGGACCAGAACTGTCGAGGCTGATCGCCGACGCGCATCGCTCCGGACGTATATTGCAATGGAATATCGGGCCGGTCGATACCCAGGTCGATTGCAACAGCGCTTTCGCCTTTTGGGAAAATGTTGGTGCTTCAGGACGGCATCGAGGCTGGAACCCAGGACCTGGCTGGAGTCGGCCTACCTCGTTCGGCGGAACGGCAGGTGGGCCATCCGATTTCTCCACTCCACGCCCAAGGATCCAAGATACTGATCATATCTATATCAAGGGCTGACTAGGCCGGTATCGCAACGCATTTTGGATGCACTGAGCGGTTGCATCGCCGGGAAGTGACCCATGACCCTGCGCCGCTTTACAACAGCATAATCACCACGTTAGCCTGCATCCGGTGCCAGTACGCTTAACCTCCGCGTTAATCTATGACGCCGTGCTCGATGACGAGGTGTTTCGTGCACTGCCCGTTCTGCTCACCCAACATTACGGCGCTAAATCGTGCCTGATGGCATGGCACAACAAGGATGGCGGCGCCGATTTTCTCGCCGATTCCGGTTACTACCGCCCAGCCGACCTCGAACGTTACGCAACGGACTTCGCCATTCACGACCCGTGGCTGCACGCGTCCGAATCTCCGTCGCTGCAGAACAAGGCGATCAATCTCGAGCAGCTGGTGCCGGTGCCGGTTTACGAGCGAAGCTTCTATTATAACGAATTCATTCGCGAGCTGGGCGACGACAACGTCCGCGCCATGGGCGTCAGGACCGACAATCATTTCGGGACGGGCATCATCGCCCTTCATCGCGGCAAGACGCAGGAGTCATTCATGGATGATGAAGTGGCTGCCCTCGATCTGGAGGCAAAAGACCTGCGGCGAATGCTCGCGATCCGGTCCCGCTTCGAAGCGCAGAGGCGTGAATCGAGCACGTTCGAGGCCGTTCTCGATCATATGCGTGACGCCGCTTTCCTGGTCGGCGAAGACCGCCGTATCTCCTACGCGAACATGGCGGCGGAGGCGATGCTGAAATCGGGGCAGGTGCTGGTTTCGGAACGCGGAAAGGCCTGCCCGGCCGGGCGAAGCGGGGCCGCTCGAATGCAGACAGCGATCGAAGCGGCCTGCGCTCCGGACGCACCTGCGGCCAGCGCGGTTCTGCTCGAACGCAGCGACGGGCGGAACGCAGTAATGACGGTCACGCCATTCAGGCTTCCGCATGGACCGCGTCAGGCCCTTCTGCTCATCCATGACGACAAGGTCGCGGCCGACAAGATTGGCCCGCAGCTTCGGCAATTGTTCGGCCTGACCCAGAGTGAGGCAGTGATCGCGATGCGGGTCGGAGACGGACTGACCGTGATCGACATAGCGGCCGAACGGCGAGTCGCGGCGGAGACGATCCGCTCTCAGATGAAGACGATGATGGCGAAGCTTGGATGCCGTCGCCAGTCGGAAGTGGTGGCCCTGATCAAGGGGATCCCGCTCATGCGTTCGGACGCAAATGTCCCAATTTGAAGCATTTTTAGCCTTATCACCCAAATTGGTGATGATTCCCACTCGGTGCGCATTCTAACCAGTAAGTGGCTGATTCTCGCGGGGAGATTGGCCTGATTTGCGCGTTGGGTGAGCTTCCTCCTTCCTGGACGAGCCGTCGCCTTCGTCAGCAGTGGGGGGTAACATGGCCAATATTTCCGGCACTCCGGCGTCCGAGAACCTGTCCGGTACCGCGGAAGACGACTTCATCATTGCGGGAGCCGGTGACGATCTCGTCAACGGCGGGGCTGGCAATGACGAAATCCACGGCGATGAAGGCGACGACCAGCTCCGCGGCAATGGCGGGAACGACCTGTTGTTCGGCGGCGACGGCAACGATTTGCTTCGCGGCGGTGCCGGCGTCGATTATTTCGATGGCGGCTCCGATGACCCCCAGATCGGCCTGATTGGCACGTTCGGCGACCGGATCAGCTTCTACGAGACTACAGCCACCCAGGGTGTCGTGGCCGACCTTCGGACCGGCATCATCTCCAACGACGGCTTCGGCAACGTCGAGACGATGGTAGGTATAGAAAGCCTGGGCGGGGATACGGCATTTGCCGATACCTTCTATGGCAACGACGTCATCAATGCCCTGCTGGGCAGCCGCGGCGACACGATGTTCGGTTTCGGCGGCGACGATTTCTTTCAGTTGAGTGGCGCTGGCGCGATGGTCGATGGCGGTGACGGCATGGATTTCCTGCAGCTGACGGCCATTGGCTACGCTGTTCCTGACAGCAACGGTGACGGGATAGCCGAAGACAGCGGGCCGATGACCAGCGGCTGGATCGTCGATCTGGGCACGGGCTATGTCCAGGATGGCTTTGGCGACACCGGCTTCGTCACCAATATCGAATCTGTCGGCGGCACCGAGTTTGACGACACTTTGACCGGCAACTCTGCGGACAATCAGCTGTTTGGTGCAGTCGGCAACGACAGCCTGTATGGCGGCGCCGGTCATGATCTTCTCGATGGCGGCGATGGCAACGACCAGATGGTCG
>DAINCA010000176.1:0-4054 GCA_036732645.1 Allosphingosinicella sp. | reverse complement strand
CGCATCGGGCGAATGGACCAGGTGTACGGTGACCAGACTTGCGCCCGGCGCCACCGTGGCAACGGCCAGTCGGCGATTTTCAGTGATCGCAGCGCGATCGTCGTCCGAGCCCCAGCCGACATTGAGCCCAGCGCAAAGCCCGGTCGATACGCCGCCGCGGCGGCCGAGAAAGCCATGTGGAATGTCGCCGATCAGGCTCGAGCGGAAGATCTCGACGCTCACTCCTCGATCTCCAGCCGCATGATGATGTCCTCGTCGGCATGGCTTCCGACCATGAAGTCATAGCGGCCGACCGCCTCGAAACCGTATCGTTCGTAAAAGCGACGAGCGCGGTGATTGTCGATGAAGACCGACAGGAACACTTCTTTGGCCTCGCGGCGGCGGACCTCCTCGAGCACCCACGCCATCATGTCCGCGGCGGCGCCGGATCCATGCCAGGGCACGCGCACGTAAAACTGTTTCAGTTCGGCGGCCGGTCCTTTGGCCTCGAACGGAAGCGACGGCGGGCCGACCGTCGCGTAAGCGGCCGCTTCACCATCGGCTTCCCCGATCCGGACCGAATATCGCGGATCTCCCAGTTGCTGTCGCCATTTCTCGTCGGAATGACCGGCCAGGAAGGCCGCGAGATTCTCCGCCGAGTAAAGATGGCCGAACGTCTCGGCGAAGGTGAGACGGGCCAAGGCCGCCAGCGCCGGGGCATCATTGGGGACAGCATCCCTAAAGACGACACCGGTTGTCATCGGAAACCTGCCGGAGCC
This sequence comes from Allosphingosinicella sp., assembly GCA_036732645.1. GTDB lineage: Bacteria > Pseudomonadota > Alphaproteobacteria > Sphingomonadales > Sphingomonadaceae > Allosphingosinicella. The sequence continues at coordinate 3,296 of DAINCA010000176.1, read as the reverse complement.
GGCCAGCCCGGTGCCGTCAAAGCGAGCACTTTGAACAAACCGCCCATGTGATCGACATGGGTAAGCCGCTCTGTTGCCACAGCGATCTGCTCCGCTTGCCCGGGCGAAGACTTCGCCAGCGCCGCCGCGCGCAGCCTTATGCCCATCGCTTCGAGCCATTCGCCTTGCGCGATGGGGCCGTGAACAAACGCGCCGGTAGTACCGGCGGCTGAAGCCAGAGCATCGAAATCCACATGGGCGGTGAGGTCGCGAGCGCCCGGCTCCTCCCAGGGATCCGCGTAAGAATGGCGCGACACGGCCTGAAGGGTATCGCCCGTGCCCGGCCGCTCGTGGCCATAGTCGATGATCAAAAAGGCGCCGCCTTGATCGACCAAGCGCCGCCCGATCTTGCTGACGATGTCGAGCGCTGCTGGCGAACTTTCCTTGTGGACAAGGCCCGTCCGGACGAAGCGGTCGCCCTCCCAGGCAACCCTCAATTCCCGGCCCGAGGAATCGAACTGGCGAACCGGAAGAGCATCGAAGAACTCGTTGGCAACGATCAGCAACGGGCCATCGGCGGGAAGCGTGTCGACATCATCATGCCAGCGGGCTTCGGCAATATTGTCCGACTGGATCGCGCGAAACCTCGGGCTCGTCTCGACCAGTTCCGCCTGCGGCGCCAGGCCGGCTTTGGCCATCGCCCGGAGCGCGTCGCGGGCGAGCGTGCCGCGTCCCGGTCCCAGCTCGACATAATAAGCATCGATCGGCTTTCCCGCGCGAGTCCACAGATCGCTGATCCAGATTCCGATCAGCTCGCCGAACATCTGGCTGATCTCGGGCGCGGTCGTGAAGTCGCCGGCAGCACCCAGCACAGCTTCTTTCGCGTAATAATGCGTGTTTGCGACGGCCATATAATCGGCGACGGGGATCGGGCCCTGTGTCTCGATCAGCCGCCTGAGGTGGCCGGTCACCGCTTCGTCAGCCGGCGTCTTCATGGCTGGCGACTGGAGTGACCCGTTGCGCCCGGTTTCGGGCGGTGAGGACCAGGTAGAGGCCGCCGAGTATCATCGGCAGCGACAAGGTCTGACCCATGCTGAGGCCCCATGGCAGATTCTCCAGTCCGGCATCGGGCTGTCGCACGAGTTCGACGAGGAACCGGCTGATTCCGTAGACCAGGATGAAGGCCCCGACGAGCTTTCCGGGCTGCCAGCGGGCGCGGGTCTTCCAGAACAAGGCCCAGAGGATGACGAACAGGATGACGCCTTCGAGCATGGCTTCGTAGAGCTGGCTTGGATGGCGTGGCACTCCGCCGGCGTTGGGGAAGATGATCCCCCACGGTAGATCGGTCTGTCGTCCCCACAATTCCGCATTCACGAAATTGGCGAGGCGGCCGAGAAAGAGGCCGAACGGGATGCAGCAGGCGACATAATCGTGGATTCTAAGCCAATCCAGACCGTGCTTTCGCGCCATCCAGAGGATTCCGAGGCTGACCCCGATGACGCCGCCGTGAAAGGACATGCCGCCGTCCCAAAGCTGCAGGATCTCGAGCGGATTCTCGAGATAGAAACCGGGGCGGTAGAAAAGGACGTACCCGAGGCGGCCACCAAGGATGATCCCGAGCGTGGCATAGAAGACCATATCGTCGGCATGGCGTTTCGCCATCGGTGCGCCCGGCTCGCGGAGCAGCCTGAGCAGGTACCACCAGCCGAGGACGATCCCGAACAGATAAGCCAGGCTGTACCAGCGCAACTGGAAGAAACCGAGATCGAGCGCGATCTTGCTGTTCTCGGTGAGGCCGAGATCCTCGAACCTTATCGCATCGCCGGCTGTTGCCATCACTGTCAGTAAGGCGTCGATCAAGGCTTCCCCCTTCAGGTTCGCGCCTTCATAGTGAGGGCATTGGAAAAGGCAAAGCAGGAGAGACGAAGGCATGCCGAGCGAGCTGGACCGCAGATATGACGCGGTGCTTGCCGCCGTCACCGGCGAGGGTGGACGGATCCAGATCGGCCGTGACGACCAAGGCCGGGCGATCGTCACCAATCTGCCGGCAACCCTTCCAATCTTTTTCGACGCCTTCTGCGCTCTCAACGGCGCTACCGAGGCGGTCGTCGCCGATAATGAGCGGCTGACCTTTGCGCAGCTGAACGAACAGGCGACCCGACTGGCGCGCGTGCTTGCTGGAGGCTGGAACGTGGCCAAGGGCGATCGAGTCGCCATCGCAATGCGCAACTGCCCGGCCTGGATCATCTGCTACATGGCCGTGCTCAAGGCGGGCGGCATCGCCACCCTCATCAATGGCTGGTGGCAGGCGGACGAGATGAATCACGCTTTGAAGCTGTGCGAGCCGGCGCTGATCATCGCCGACGAATCGCGGGCAAAGCGGCTCAGCGCCGGCGGTTGCGCGATCCCGACCGTCTCGCTCCAGGTGCAGCGTCCAATCGCCGATGCATTATCGCCGTTGCTCGAGCGGGGCGGCGAGGCCGAGCTTCCGGAGATTGCGCCGGAAGACGATGCGACCATCCTGTTCACCTCGGGCTCCACCGGACTCGCCAAGGGCGCCGTCTCGACTCATCGCGCCGTCACCACGGGAGTCTATGCCTACACGATCGGCCTGCTCACCTTGCTTGGAATAAAGGAGAGCATGGGTGATCCGCCGCTCAATCCGCCGAAGACCCTGGTGAATGTGCCGCTTTTCCACGTCACCGGCGAAGTACCCGTGCTCCTGAACAGTTTCGTGATCGGCCGGACGATGGTGTTGATGCCGAAATGGGACCCGGGCGAAGCGCTCCGCCTGATCGAGGAAGAGAAGATCACCTATTTCGTCGGCGTCCCGACGATGAGCCTGGAACTGATGCAACACCCCGATCGCGACAAACATGATCTTTCGTCGCTGACCGATATCGCCGCCGGCGGCGCGCCGCGGCCGGTGGCTCACGTCAAGCGGCTGGAGGAAAGCTTCCGCGGCGCTCAGCCGGCGCTCGGCTACGGTCTTACCGAGACGAACGCGGTCGGTTGCGCCAATTTCTGGTCCAATTACCACCACAAGCCCGCGTCCACCGGACGGCCCCATCATCCGATCGTCGAGATGGCGATACTGGGCGAGGGCGATCGCCATCTGCCCGCCGGTGAACGGGGCGAGATCGCGATCCGTTCGGCCGCCAATATCCGCGGCTACTGGCGCGACGAGGCCGCCACCCGAGCGGCTTTCACGGATGATAATTATCTGCGCACCGGCGACGTGGGTTATCTGGACGAGGACAATTATCTCTTCATCGTCGACCGCAAGAAGGACATCATCATCCGCGGCGGCGAGAATA
>DAINCA010000175.1:0-4081 GCA_036732645.1 Allosphingosinicella sp. | reverse complement strand
GCGGCCAGATCATCGTCCTCGTCGTCGAGGAAGACCAAAGTGGTCGAGCCGTAAACGCCGACCAGGATGGCGCGCTTCGAATAATGATTGAAGTCGGTCGCCGTATCGCCGGCGAGACGCCAGATCCGGTCGGCCGAACGCCAGGCCAAGGTCGCTGCGAGCCCCAGATTCTGCGGCATGGCCAACACGGCCAGAGCCCGCCGCAGTGCTTCGCGGTGCGGGCGCATCGTCTCGAAGCGGAACGACAGGAGCTCGCGGATCCGGTCGCGGATCTTCATCTGCGCGATGCGCTCCGGCGGAAAGGCGATGAGCATCTCTTTGTCGATATGGTCGAACCAGGCGTCGACCATCTCGCCGGCGCCGCCCGGAAAAGCGAGCTTCGCCCGGCCCGGCGGCACTTTCAGCTCCTGAGCGGCCATCCCCAGCGCCTCCTCGGTCCAGCCGTCAAAGACCGCATGGGCAGGAAGCATTGGCGCCATCGCGGCGCGAAGCTCGTCCAGGTTCATCTCTTCGGGCGTGACCATCATGGCTTCAATGAGCCTCGGCCGGGTTGGTTTCAACCCTGGCGACGGGAAGCCTGATCAGCACCAAAGCGATGCAGATCAGGATCGCACCGACGCCGTCGCCAAGCGACAGTCTTTCGTCATAAGCAAGCCAGCCGATCGCCGCAGCCGCCACCGGCTGAGTCAGGAAGCAAAGCCCGACCAGCACCGGCGACAAATGGCCCATCGCGTAGACCAGCAGTCCCTGGCCGATCAGCTGGCTGCTGATCGACAGCAGGATGAGGGGAGTCCAGTCCCCGGGCATCACCTGCTCGCCGAGCGCGATCGAGGCGATGAGGATTGGCAACGCCCCGGCGGCGGTGGCGATCGCGAGGACCGGCCAGGGCGCCATTACCCGCCGCGCCCGATCGACCGCGATGAGGTAGAAAGTATAGAACAGACCCGCGAGCAGGGCGAGGAGATCGCCGGTCAGATGCTCCGGCGAGAGCTCGAAACTTTTTCCCAGAAGGAGGGCCGTGCCGATCACCGCCAGGGTCAAGGCCAGCGCCTGGATCCGTCCCGGCAATTGGCGGAGCAGGAAAAAGCCGTAGATCGCGAACAGAAAACTGGCGAAATTCCCGAACAAGGTCGCATTCGCCATCTTCGTCAGGAGGATCCCCTTGTGCCAGACGGCCAGATCGGCGGCGAAGAAGAGGCCGCCGACCACCACCGCGGCGATGATGGCCCATCCCGGGAACGGCCGACCGCGGCTTTGCCGCCAGGCGATGAAGGCCAGGAACGGGACGGCCAGAGCGAGCCGCCAGAACCCCGCCGCCACCGGCCCGACGTCGGCGAGCCGGACCATCCAGGGGCCGGCGGCAAGGACGAGATTCGCGACGATCAAGGCGGCGAAGGCAAAGCGATGCGGCGAAGGGCGGGACGGGGACTGGTGCATTTCGTTTTGCAACCTACATAGTCCCGCTTGAAGCAGTAGAAAGCTCGCCATGCCCTCCCTGTTCGACCCGATCAAGCTCGGCGCCATCGAAGCGCCCAACCGAATCCTGATGGCGCCGCTGACCCGAGGGCGGGCGACCCGCGACCATGTCCCGACGCCGTTGATGGCGACCTATTACGCGCAACGTGCCGGGGCCGGTTTGATCATCAGCGAGGCGACCGGAATCAGCCGACAGGGGCTCGGCTGGCCCTACGCGCCGGGGCTTTGGACGGATGAACAGATCGAGAAGTGGAAGCCCGTCACCGAGGCCGTTCACGAGGCAGGTGGCCGCATCTTCGCCCAGCTCTGGCATATGGGCCGGGTCGTCCATCCAAGTTTCCTCGACGGGGCGCAGCCGGTCTCCGCCTCGCCGACGACGGCGCCGCACAAGGCCCATACCTATGGCGGCCGCCAGCCTTATGTCGAAGCCCGGGCGCTTGCGTCCGACGAGATACCGGCGCTTCTGGGCGACTATGTCCGCGCCTCCGAAAATGCGCTCGCAGCCGGCTTCGACGGAGTCCAGATTCACGCCGCCAATGGCTATCTGATCGATCAGTTTCTCCGCGATTCCTCCAATCTTCGCGAAGACGATTATGGCGGACCGATCGAAAACCGGATCCGCTTGCTGCGCGAGGTCACCCAGAGCGTTGCCGACACGATCGGCGCCGAGCGCACGGCGGTGCGTCTGTCGCCGAACGGCGAGTCGCAGGGCGTCAACGACAGCGAGCCCCATCTTCTATTCCCCGCTGCTGCGGCCGCTTTGGCCGAAATTGATATTGCCTTCCTCGAGCTTCGTGAGCCGGGCCCCGACGGCACTTTCGGCAAAGCCGCGGTGAAACCGGTCCACCCGCTCATTCGTCGTAGTTTCGCCGGTCCGCTGGTGCTGAACTCGGACTTCCAGCTCGAGCGTGCGCAAAAGGCCTTGGCTTCCGGCGAGGCCGACGCGATCGCCTTCGGCCGGACCTTCCTCGCCAATCCCGATCTGCCGGAGCGCCTCCGCAAGGAAGCGCCGCTCAATTCCGACGAGATGGCGACCTGGTACAGCCAGGGCCCGGAAGGCTATGTCGATTACCCTCGGCTCGCCGACGCGCTCTAGGCGCTGGCGAAACGCGCCTTGAGGTCGAGCATGGCGAGCGCCGCCTTGGCCGCCTCGCCGCCTTTGTCCTTCTCGTCGGGGCGCGCCCGGGCCAGCGCCTGGGCTTCGTTCTCGACGGTCAAGATGCCGTTGCCGATCGCCAGGCCGTCAAGGGTGAGGGCCATGAGTGCGCGGGCGCTTTCACCGGCGACGATCTCGAAATGATAGGTCTCGCCGCGGATCACGACTCCCAGAGCGACGAAGGCATCGTAACGATTGCTTTCGGCGGCGAGGGCGATAGCGCCCGGGATCTCGAGCGCGCCGGGCACCGTGATCGTTTCGTGAACGTGGCCGCCGCCTTCGATCGCCGCTTGGGCGCCGTCGAGAAGCAGGTCGTTGAGGTGGGCGTAGAAGCGCGCTTCGACGATCAGGATCCTCGCCATCAGCCATCAGCTTTCGGGATCGGACGTTCGCCGACGATGGCGAGGCCGTAGCCGGCCAGCGCCACCGGCGTGTGGTGACTGTTGGTGAGAAGGACCATGTCGTGGACTCCGAGCGCGGCGAGGATCTGGGCGCCGACGCCGTAATCGCGAAGCTGCTCGGTGTCCCGCTGCGAAGCCTCGCCCGAACGCACCCTGAGCGACTGGCTGAGCGCGTCGGGCATCGGCCGGTTGATGACGACGATCACGCCCGCGCCTTCATCGGCGATCGCCTTCATCGCCCCCTGAAGGAGGCCGCCGCGCTCACCGGCTTCGGCGAAGGCGTCGGCGAAGATGCTGAGGGCGTGCATTCGCACCAGCGTCGGCCGGTCGGGATCGATCGCGCCCTTCACCAAAGCGATCTGCTCCATGCCGGACGCCTTGTTGAGGAAGGTCTTGGCCGTCCAGCTGCCGCCCCAGCGGCTTTCGAAGCGCGCTTCCGCCGTCTGCTCGACCAGCCGGTCCTTCTTCAGCCGATAGGCGATGAGATCGCGGATCGTGCCGATTCTCAGGTTGTGGAGCTGAGCGAAGGCGAACAGATCCTCCATTCGCGCCATGCTGCCATCGTCGGACATGATCTCGCAGATCACTCCCGACGGGTTCAGCCCCGCGAGCCGAGCGACGTCGACGGCCGCTTCGGTATGACCGGCGCGGACCAGCACGCCGCCGTCGCGGGCAACCAAAGGAAAGACGTGGCCAGGCGTGACCAGATGCTCGCGTCCCTTGGCGGCATCGATCGCGACCGAGATGGTGCGGGCCCGATCGGCGGCGGAGATTCCAGTGGTGACGCCGTCCTTCGCTTCGATCGAAATGGTGAAGGCCGTTTCCAGTCGGCTGTCGTTGCGGCGCGGCATCAGCGGCAGATCGAGCTGGTCGGTCCGCTCCTTCGTCATGGCCAGGCAGATCAGCCCGCGACCGTGACGGGCCATGAAATTGATCGCGTCGGGAGTGGCCATCTGCGCCGGAATGACGAGGTCGCCCTCATTCTCGCGATCCTCGTCGTCGACGAGGATGAACATGCGGCCGTTGCGCGCCTCGTCGATGATCTGCT
>DAINCA010000174.1:0-4101 GCA_036732645.1 Allosphingosinicella sp. | reverse complement strand
CGCTTCTATTTCAAGCCCGAAGCCGGCGGCCGGCTCTGGCTCAGTCCCCATGACGAGACGCCGTGCGATCCGTGCGACTGCGCGGCAGAGGATTATGACGTGGCCCTGGCCATCGATCGGCTCGAGCAGGTCATGGATCTGCGCGTCGAACGGGTCGAGCATAAATGGGCCGGCCTGAGGAGCTTCGCCCCGGACCGGTTGCCGGTCTACGGCTTCGGGCCGCGCCGGGACTTCTTCTGGTTCGCGGGCCAGGGCGGGTTCGGGATCCAGACGGCGCCGGCTGCGGCCAAGCTCGCCGCTTCGATGATTCTTGAAACGACTCCCGATCCCTTGGTCGCGCAGATCGATCCCGGGACCTACGCTCCGGATCGGTTCGCCAACTGACTCGCCGCGTCGCAGGCGAGTCGGTCCGCGCGTTCATTTTCCGGATGGCCGGAATGGCCCTTCACCCAGTGCCATTCCACCTGATGCGGAGCCGCCGCGTCGACCAGCTCCTGCCATAGCTCGGCATTCTTGACCGGCTTTCGATCCGCCGTCTTCCAGCCATTGCGCTTCCAGCCATGGATCCACTTGGTGATGCCGTCGCGGACATAATTGCTGTCGGTGTAGAGCTTTACCTGGCACGGGCGATTCAGCGCTTCGAGAGCCCTGATCGCCGCCAGCAATTCCATTCGGTTGTTGGTCGTGAGCGGCTCGCCGCCGCTGATTTCTTTCTCATGCTGATCGGCACGGATCACAGCGCCCCAGCCGCCAGGGCCCGGATTCCCCTTGCATGCGCCATCGGTGAAGATCTCGACGATTCTCACGCCGCCCGGAGGTCGGCAGGCAGCTTGAAGATCATCCGTTCCTCGACCCCCTCGACCGGGAGCTCCGTCACGTCGAAGAGCTCGGCCACCCGGTCGACGACTTCCCGGACCAGCAGCTCCGGCGCGGAGGCGCCGGCCGTGATTCCGAGCGTCCCGACACCTTCGAGCCAGCCGAAATCCACGTCCTTGCCGCGGCCTACCAGCTGCGCTTTGATACCTTCGCGCTCGGCCACTTCGACCAGCCGAAGCGAGTTCGAACTGTTCGGCGAACCGATCACGAGCATGGCGTCGCAGCGGCCGGCAATCGCCTTCACGGCGGCCTGGCGATTGGACGTCGCGTAGCAGATGTCCTCTCCGCGCGGGCCCTGGATATTCGGGAATCGGCGGCGGAGGATATCGATGATCTCGGAGGTGTCGTCGACCGAGAGCGTTGTCTGCGTCAGGAAAGCGAGCTGCTCGGGATATTCGGGCTGCACCCGTTCGGCGTCCTCTGCCGATTCTATAAGGGTCATCCGCCCGTCCGGTACCTGTCCGAACGTGCCGATCACTTCCGGATGACCGGCATGACCCACGAACAGAATGTGCCGATCATTCTCGATCAGCCGTTCTGCCTGGCGGTGGACCTTGGAGACGAGGGGACAGGTGGCGTCGAGATAATGGAGACCGCGTGCCTCGGCCTTCGCCGGAACCGCTTTGGGTACGCCATGGGCGGAAAAGACCACCGGGACGCCATCCGGAACCTCGTCGAGCTCCGCGACGAACACGGCGCCCTTCGCTCTCAGACCATCGACCACGAACTTGTTGTGGACGATCTCGTGGCGGACATAGACCGGCGCGCCATAACGCTCGATCGCCAGCTCGACGATCTGGATCGCGCGATCGACGCCGGCGCAGAAGCCGCGCGGCGCTGCGATCAGCACGTTGAGGGGAGATTTGCCGATGGCCATTTCGTGAACGCCCTTATGCCGAACTCGCAGCCCCGTCCACCGACGGGGCCGCTCCGCTTGCTTGCGCGAAACCCGCTTCCTATGATCCCGCGCCTGCCTTAGGGGAGGCATATAGGTAGTCGTCAGCACAGTTCGAGGATCCCGATTTTGCGCCTGTTCAAAATTTCTGCGGCCGTGGTCGCCTTGACTTCCGTCGCCCTCACTGGCTGCGCCCGCGAAGGTGATATCCAGCAGACCGGCATCCTGACGACCTACAGCGCCTGTCCTCCGGTCGCGGTGGTCGCGCCGGCCGGCGACGTCACATTGTTCAACCCGCCGACGAGCCGCGATTCGACGGCGATCGACGTCGTCGCCCACATCACCAATGTTCGCAGTACCTGTGACGAAACCGGCCAGAACATCGTCACCAATGCCAGCTTCGAGGTTCAGGCCCAGCGCCGCGATGCCCGCGGCGCCCGCGACGTCGTTTTACCCTATTTCGCCACCGTCCTTCAGGGGAACGGCAATATCGTCGCGAAGCGAGTGGCCAATGTCGGCCTCCACTTCGAGCCGGGCCAGCTTCGGGCGACGACGACCGGCGCGGCAACGGCGCAGGTACTTCGCTCGGCGGCAACCTTGCCCGCGGATATTCGCCAGCAGATCACGCGCAGGCGCCGGCCGGGCGACGCCGACGCGGCGCTCGATCCGATGGCCGATCCGGCGGTTCGTGCCGCCGTGGAGCGGGCACGGTTCGAGTTGTTGATCGGCTTCGACCTCACGGCCGATCAGCTGCGCTACAACGCGACGCGCTGATCGTCGCTCGAGGGTTCCGGCGGCTCCGCCGGGTCCCCGTTTGAACAGCAGGAAAATCGTGCTAAACTTGGGCCAGGCAGCCTGGGGGCAGCGCTGATGGCGACCATCGCTCGAGAGCCTATTTCTACCACCGCTGGTGACGAGCGCTTCTTCCTGCGGGCGGCCATCGTCATGACGATCGTCATCGTCACGGGCTTCTCGTTCCAGCTGGCCATGGGGCGCTCCACATTCGCTTCGCCGCTTCGGGTTCATGCCCACGCCATCCTGTTCATGGGCTGGGTCGGCATCTATCTGCTTCAGAACCTGTTCGTGGCGACCGATCGGATGCGTCTCCACAAATATCTGGGCTGGATCGCGACCGTCTGGCTGGTACCTTTAGTCGTTTCCGGCTTCGTCGTTACGGTCGCGATGGTTCAGAGCGGCCACGTTCCCTTCTTCTTTCGCCCGCTTCAATTCCTGATCTTCGATCCGCTGAGCGTGCTGGCTTTTGCGGGCCTGACGACCGCCGCGGTCCTGCTCAGGCGGCGAACCGACTGGCATCGTCGACTGCATTTCTGCGCAATGGCGTTGCTGTTGGCGCCGGCCTTCGGCCGACTTCTTCCCTTGCCGCTGCTTCAGCCGCTGGCATGGGAAGCTTCATTTGCCGTGTCGATGCTCTTCCCGATCATCGCTGCGTGGATCGACATCCGCCGTCGCGGGCATATGCACCCGGCCTGGACGTGGGGGATCGGGGCGACGATCGGCGCCTTCGTCCTGATCCAGGCGATCACCTACAGCCCCCTGGGTCTGTCCATCTACGAGGCCGTGACTGAAGGCACTGCCGGCGAAGGGGTGGCGCCCCTCGAATTCGCTCCGCCTCCCGCCGGGCCGCTGATGACCGGCCGGAGCTGACACAGCCGACCTGATCGCCGCCAATCTAAGTCGTTGACTCGGGAACCCCGACTGGCCAGAGCGAGCCGGTCCATAGGACGCGCGGGAGAGCGTGGCGGTTCTGGCTTTGGCCAGTGACGCCGCCGCCGAAGGAGCAACCGCCCCGGAATCTCTCAGGCAGAAGGACCGCGCTTCGTTCGGACACTCTGGAAAGCGCGCTGTGCCGCACTCGCGGCAGGGCGCCACCGAAGGGGTAACCGTCCATCGCTTCGGCGACGGACGGGAAAGCTCTCAGGTTCAGTGACAGAGGGGGCATTGGATTTCGCCCGGTCGATCGACGGCCGGCCCGATGCGTACCGGAGCTGGCCCATGAGTGACGCCGAACAGACGCTTCCCCTCGACCGCTGGCATCGCCAGCTCGGCGCGCGAATGGTGCCGTTCGCCGGCTACGAGATGCCGATCCAGTATGAGGGCATCATGGCCGAGCATCGCTGGACCCGCGAAAGCGCCGGTCTGTTCGACGTCTCCCACATGGGCCAGCTGATCGTCGCCGGGAACGAAGCGGAAAAGGGGCTCGAAACCCTGCTTCCGACCGACCTTGGGCTGCTCAAGGAAGGGCGCCCCAAATATTCGCTGCTGCTCAATGATGAGGGCGGGATCATCGACGATCTGATGATCACCCGGCG
>DAINCA010000173.1:0-4109 GCA_036732645.1 Allosphingosinicella sp. | reverse complement strand
ATGGCGGCGGCGGAATCCTCATCCCATCATCCCCAAAGCCCGATCGTGCATTGCGACGATATGCCGCAACCGGCCGACGATGCGCCGGAAGAGTCCGTGATCGATTGCATGATCGCATGCGCGACCCTCGCAGCCGCCAACACCAAGAGCGTAGAGTTCGTCGAAGCAGAGCCGGCTCCACCGGAAGCGCGCATCTTCCCGCGGGTCGCGGGCATCAAGCTGACAGCCGATCCACCGCCGCCGCGACTCTCCTGAAAGCGATTGTTTTCAAATTTTCGATTTCAGGAGAATGACGATGAAATATCTCACCATAATGACCGCGCTGGTGATCGCCGCCCCCGCCACGGCCCAGACCGCCCCAGCCCCGACTGCCCCGACCCAGCACCAGGGTCATGAACAGCACCAGCAGCATGGCGCCCAAGGTCAGCATCAGCAGGGTCACGAGCAGCACGGCCAGCATCAGCAGGGCCAGCATCAGCAAGGTCAGCACCAGCAGCATGCGGAAGGTTGCTGTGCCGATCGCAACAATGATGGCCGGATGGATTGCTGCGAGCAGGCCGAAGGGACGGAAGCACGCGCTTGCTGCCAGGAGCATCAAGGCGAGCATGCCGAGCACGAGAACCACCAGGGCTAACTGATCGGAGGGACGGTGGCGTGCTGCCGCCGTCCCGCTGTCAGGGCAAAGTGCGCGCTTGACCTTCCAGTAACTGGAAGGTGCAGAAGGCTGTCATGAGCACGAATCACCATCAATCTTCCCATGACGGTCCGGCTTCGGCGGAGTCGGTCATCGATCCCGTTTGCGGCATGAAAGTCGATCCGCGGACCACCCCCCATCATGCGCAATTCGCCGGCCAGGATTATCATTTCTGCTCGGCCAAATGCCGCGAGCGGTTCGAGGCGCGTCCAGAAATCTTCTTGAGTCCGGCGGCGGCCGTCCAGCCGGAACTGCCCCAGGACGTCGTCTACACCTGCCCGATGCACCCCCAGATCGAGCAGATCGGCCCCGGAAATTGTCCGATCTGCGGGATGGCGCTGGAGCCCAAGGCCTTCGCCGTGAGCGACGGTCCATCGGAAGAATATCTCGACATGCGCCGCCGGTTCGTCGTGTCCGCGGTTCTGACCATACCGCTCGCGATCCTCGTCATGCTTCGCCATTTCTGGCCGATGACGGTCGAGATGATCGGGGCAAGAACGCTCGACTGGATCGAACTCGTCATCGCCACGCCGGTGGTCTTGTGGGGTGGCTGGCCCTTCTTCGTCCGGGGCTGGCGAAGCGTCGTCACCCGTCATCTCAACATGTTCACCCTGATCGCGATCGGCACCGGCATCGCCTGGGCTTATTCGGTGGTCGGAGCGATCGCGCCGCAGATCTTTCCGGCGGCCTTCCGCGACATGCATGGCGGAGTCGGCCTCTACTTCGAGGCGGCGGCGGTGATCGTCACTTTGGTCCTGCTCGGGCAGGTGCTCGAGCTTCGAGCCCGGGAGCAGACTGGCTCGGCAATCCGGGCGCTGCTCGATCTGGCGCCGAAGACGGCGCATCTCGTCGAGGCCGGCGGCGAACGAACCGTCCCACTGGATCTGGTCAGAATCGGGGATCGCCTTCGGGTGAAGCCGGGCGAGGCGGTTCCCGTCGACGGGGTCGTAGTGGAGGGTTTCTCCTCGCTCGACGAATCCATGCTCACCGGGGAGCCGGTGCCGGTGGAGAAAAATGTCGGCGATCCGGTCACCGGCGGATCGATCAACGGCGACGGCGTAGTGGTGATGGAAGCGCAGCGGATCGGGTCGGAGACGATGCTCGCCCGGATCGTTCAGATGGTCGCCGAAGCGCAACGAAGCCAGGCGCCGATTCAGCGAAAAGTCGACCAGGTCTCGGCCGTGTTCGTTCCAATCGTGCTCGTCACGGCGGTCGCCGCCTTCATCTTCTGGTCCTTCGCCGGGCCGCCCCCGAGCTTGCCCTTTGCGCTGGTCGCGGCGGTGTCGGTGCTGATCATCGCCTGTCCCTGTGCCCTCGGGCTCGCCACGCCGATGTCGATCATGGTCGGCGTGGGCAAGGGTGCCAGGAGCGGGGTCCTGATCAAGAATGCAGCGGCGCTCGAACGTTTCGCCGGCGTCGACACCATCGTCGTCGACAAGACCGGCACCCTTACCGAGGGCAAACCGGCCTTGGTAGCGGTGGAGCCGGCGGCGGGGTTCGACGAAGCCGATTTGCTCGCTCTTGCCGCCTCGCTGGAGGAATCGAGTGCGCACCCGCTGGCGCACGCGATCGTCGGTGGCGCCCGGCAACGCGGAATCGCGCTTCGGACGGTTCAGGATTTCGGCTCGGTCGGCGGCAAGGGCATCGCCGGAACCGTCGACGGCCGGCGCGTGGCGATCGGAAATGCCGCGATGATGACTCTGGAGGGCGCGGATTCCTCCGCGCTCGAGGATTCGGCCGGAAAGTACCGGGACGAAGGAGCGACCGTGATGTTCGTTGCGGCCGATGGCCGAGCGGCGGGACTGGTCGCTGTGGCCGATCCGATCAAGGCAACGACCCAAGATGCGATCGCGGCACTTCACCGGGAGGGCCTTCGGATCATCATGCTGACCGGCGACAATCGCCGCACGGCCGAAGCGGTCGCTCGCCGCCTCGGGATCGATGAAGTCGTTGCCGACGTCCTGCCGGAGGACAAGGACAAGGCGATCGCCCGACTGAAGTCGGAAGGTCGGATCGTCGCCATGGCCGGCGACGGGGTCAACGACGCACCGGCGCTGGCTCGGGCGGACATCGGAATCGCCATGGGGACGGGTGCCGACGTCGCGGTCGAAAGCGCCGGCGTGACCCTGATCCGCGGCGACCTGAACGGCCTGGTTCGGGCGCGACGGCTGTCGCGCGGGGTAACCGCCAACATCCGCCAGAACCTCGTCTTCGCCTTCGGCTACAACGCGCTTGGAATTCCGATCGCCGCCGGCTTGCTCTACCCCGTGCTCGGGATCCTCTTGAGCCCGATGATTGCGGCACTGGCGATGAGCCTCTCCTCGGTGTCGGTGATCGGCAATGCCCTTCGACTGCGCAGCCTAGATCTGGAGACTGCAGGATGAAGATCGGAGACGTCGCTCGCCGCTCCGGACTGCCGGCGAAGACGATTCGTTATTACGAGCAGATCGGGCTCGTCAGGCCCGGCCGGCGCGACAATGACTATCGCGATTATGGCGACAACGAGCTTCACGAACTCCGCTTCGTCGGCAGCGCCAGGGCCTTGGGCTTCAGCGTCGAGGAATGTCGGCATCTGCTCGATCTCTATCGCGACAAGGATCGGGCCAGCGCCGACGTGCGTTCGGCGGCGATGACCCATATCGGCGAGATTCGCGCCAAGATCGCGGACTTGAGGAAAATGGAGCGAACTCTGACAAGCCTCGTTGACGCTTGCCACGGCAACCAGCGTCCCGATTGCCCGATCATCGATGGCCTCCTTCATCCCGAACCGGCCGATCACCCGTCCAACGTACGAGACAGTCACTGATGAATTCTACTTCACTGCCGCAATTGGACCGCCGCCTGTTTCTCGGATCGGCGCTCGCCGGCGGTCTCGCTCTGGGCTTGTCCGAAGTGTTTCCGCTCTGGGCTCAAAGCGGAAGTCACGGAGTCTCGAGCAAGGGAATGGCGACTCTGACCGGAGAGGAAATCCGGCTCACGATCGCCGAAAGCCGTTTTCCGGTGGATGGCCGAACCGGTCACGCGATCACCATCAACGGGACCATTCCGGCGCCCTTGATACGGTTGCGCGAAGGACAGAACGTCCGGCTCGTCGTCGAGAACCAGCTGGCCGAAGATACATCGATCCACTGGCATGGCTTGCTCGTTCCCTTCCAGATGGATGGCGTCCCGGGGGTCAGCTTTCCGGGCATTCGGGCCCGTTCGACCTTCGTCTACGAATTCCCGGTCCGTCAGTCCGGCACTTATTGGTATCACAGCCATTCGGGCCTTCAGGAGCAGGTCGGTCACTATGGCCCGATGATCATCGATCCGGCCGGCGCCGATCCGGTCGCCTACGACCGCGAGCATGTGATCGTGCTGTCCGACTGGAGCTTCCTCCACCCGCACCGGATCTTCTCGCGCCTCAAGCAGGAAG
>DAINCA010000172.1:0-4122 GCA_036732645.1 Allosphingosinicella sp. | reverse complement strand
CGAGCAGGAACGGATCGCTCGCCTGCACGTCCTGTAAATCGCGCTTCGAAGACAGGCCCCGCCAGGCGATCGCGATCAAGGCCTGGGCGATGGCGCCGCCCAATGTGTCGCCTGGGCCGAGCAGGATTATCCGGTCCGGCGCATGCTCGCGGACGGCGACCTGGATCGCCCGAGTGAAGTTATAGGTTGCGAGGATCTGGGTTCCGAAAGTGTAGTCGCGAAGCGCCTGCGGGCTCGTGGCGAACGGCCGCCAGGCCTGTCCGCGCCCGTCGATCATCACGTGTTCGGGTCGGCCGATCCAATCGGCTGGCAGCTGAAAGGCGCGCTCAGAGGATCCCTTCATCAACGGCGTGTGGAAGGGGCCGTGATTGACCAGCCGCATCGGCTCGCGAGCCGGATTGGCCGGCGCTTCGGCCACCAGGGCCTCGAGCCCGATGTCGTTGCCGGCAAAGACGAGCATGCCGCCGAGATCGATCGAGAGGTGGAGCTTCGCTTCGTCCCGTTCATTGATCTGCTTGCAAAGCATCAGCAGCGCGTCGCGAAGACCGGGGATCTCGCGCCATTCCTCGTCGACCAAGCCGACGAGGACCTGGCCGCCAGGCTCGCCCGCCTGGCTGTTCTGGCCCATCGCGTCGACGATCCGGAAGCCGGCCTCGGCGCTGGCGGCGCCGCCGCAAGCCAAGGCGGTGTACCAGCCCATCGAATTGCCGGTCACCGCCGCAATTTCGAACCGGTCGCGGTCGATCGCCAGGAAGTCGGCATAAGAAGCGGCGAAGATGAGGGGCGAGGCGATGTCGCCGCGTGTGTGCGTGGCGACGCTGAAGCGGGCGGCGCCGTCCAGCTCGGACAAGCTGGGCTCGCCTCGCTCGCCGCGGATCGCGTCGAAATTTTCGATCAGCGCGCGGCGCTCCTGATGGTGACGGCCGAGATAGCCCAGCTCGTTCTTGCCGTAGGTGCCGCGGCCCGGGCAGACGATCAGCGCCGAAAGCCGGTCAGCCACGGACCAGCTCCAGCGCGCCGGCGACGATGGAATCGCGGCTCGGAAGCGTCAGGGTCGCGGCCCGGCCAAGCGGGATGAAGCTGTCTTCGGCGGTGATCCGGCGACAGAGCACGTCCGGCGCCCGCTCGGCGAACGTGGCCATCAGCGCTTCGCTCTGCGATCCGGTGCGGCGGCATTCGTCGACGATCAGGACGCGGCTGCAGCCTTTGGTCGCGTCGACCAGGGCCACCTCGTCGACGGGCGCCAGCCAGCGAAGGTCGATCACCCGAAGCTTCAGGCCGTGCTCCTCCTCGAGGATCTTCGCGGCCTGCCGGGAAAGATAATAACCGTTGGCATAAGAGACGATCGCGAGATCCTCGCCTTTTCCATGGACGCCCAGCTGGCCGAGACGGATCGGCTTCGACTCTCCCGGGGCGGCGTAGGGCGCGGTCCACAGGCCGTCATTTTCCTGGTGGAGATCGCGGGTCATGTACAAGGCGATCGGCTCGATGAAGACGACGACCCTCTGCTCTTCGGCGGCCAGTCGGACGCATTCGCGAAGCATCTCGACGGCGTCGGCGCCGTTGCTCGGGCAGGCCAGAACGAGGCCGGGAATGTCGCGGAAGACGGCGAGGCTGTTGTCGTTATGGAAGTGGCCGCCAAAGCCCTTCTGATATCCCAGGCCGGCGATCCGGATCACCATCGGATTGGTGTACTGGCCGTTCGAGAAGAAGCTCAGGGTCGCCGCTTCGCCGCGTATCTGGTCCTCGGCATTGTGGACGTATGCGAGGAATTGGATCTCGGTGATCGGCAACAGGCCGACATGGGCGCCGCCGATCCCCAGCCCCAATATGCTTTGCTCGTCGAGCAGGGTGTTGATCACGCGGGCCGATCCGAACCGTTCGTGAAGCTTGGCGGTGACGTTGTAGACGCCGCCCTTCGGCCCGACGTCCTCGCCGGCGACGATGATGTTGGGGTGCGCCAGCATCAGGTCCGCGAGCGCCCAGCTCAGCAGCCGCGCCATGTGCTGCGGCTTGTCCATCATGTTGGCGTCGCGCGCGAACAGGGCGCGGCGCTGCTCCGGGGCGGGGCTGTTGGCGAGATGGCTTTCGCGTTTCGGCGGCAACAGGCTCGCCATCACCGCCGAGCTCGTCGTCAGCTTCGGCCGGGTGATCGCCTGTTCCGCGACCCGATTAAGGGTCGCCTCGGTCTCCTGGTAGATTTCGAGGATCTGCTGTTCCGACAATATGTCCTGCTCGACCAGCAAGGCGGCGCTGTAGACCAGAGGGTCGCGTTCCTCGTCCCGCTCGATCTGCGCCTTCGTCAGATAGGTCGACTGAACGTCCGATCCGGCATGGCCGTAGAGCCGGATGCAATCCATGTGGAGGAAGACCGGCTGACGGCGGCTTCGGGCGTAAGTGCTCGCTTCGAGCGCGCCGCGATAGGCGTCGACCAGGTCGAGCCCGCTGCAGCGGATGTAGCGCAGCGAAGGGCGGTCCTGGAACGACGCCTCTATCCAGCCCGAAGGGGTTCGCGTCGAAATGCCGATCCCATTGTCCTCGCACAGGAAGACGAGGGGCATGGGCGTGCCCTGATAAGCTGCCCATTGGGCGGTGTTGAACGCGCCCTGCGCGGTGGAGTGATTGGCCGAGGCGTCACCGAAGCTGCACAGGATGATCCCGTCTTTGGCGACCGGCATGTCCGCCAGTTTCAGAGTCCGCGCTATGCCGAGACCGAAAGCGGCGCCGACCGCCTTCGGCAGATGGGAGGCGATGGTGCTGGTCTGGGGCGGGATGGCCAGCGGTTTCGATCCGATGACCTTGTGGCGACCGCCGGAAATCGGGTCCTCCGCCGACGCTGCGAAGCTCAGGAGCATGTCCCAGGCCGGGGTCTGTCCCGGCACTTTCTTGGATCGATGGATCTGGAAGGCATTGGAGCGATAATGGAGGAAGGCGAGGTCGTCGGCGCGGAAGGCTTCGGCGACGGCCGCATTGTTTTCGTGGCCCGAGCTGCCGATCGTGTAGAAGCCCTCGCCGCGCGCCTGCAGGCGTCGCGAGAGCCGGTCCATCTGCCGGCTCGTCACCTGACTGTAGAAGAGCTCGGCCAAAGCCTCCCGGCTGAGGCCCACTTCGTCCGGCTGGACGTCGGCGACGCGCCGCGGCAACCGCTTGCTCTTCAGCTTGGTGACGAATTTCTCGTGAATGGCTTCTGCCGCGTCCATGATCGCCCCGCTGCCTTGGTCGGCGTCGGCGGTCAAGGCAGCCGCCATTACTGACATCAGTGTAGGCTTGACTAACGGCGCGCGAAACGTAGGTGGAAAAGCCGCCAGTCAGGAGATCCAGATGACAAAGACCGAAATGGCCACCCGTCTGAACGAGGCTCAGGCCTTCTTGCCGGGCAAGCGCGTGAAGATCGATTTCGGCGACGAAGGCGTGGTGATGCTCGACGGTACGGCCCAGGCCGTCACCGAGGAAGACGGCGCCGCCGACACGACGATCAAGATCACCTGGGAGGACTGGCAGGCGCTTGCCGGCGGTTCGCTCGATCCGATGACCGCCTTCATGCAAGGCAAGCTGCGGGTCGAAGGCGACATGTCCAATGCGATGCAGCTCCAGGGCGTGCTGGCGAAGATCAAGCCGTAATTCCTCTTCGCTGACACCGGCCGGTGGCGGCCGCTTGCAAGTTGAAACCTCATTCAACTTGGCTTGACCTTGGCCGTTGCGCACGACTAATCGCTGCGCAGATCCAAGGGAGCGGTTCATGAAGAAGATCTATCCCGACGCCGCGGCGGCGCTCGACGGCCTCTTGTTCGACGGCATGACGATCTGCGCCGGCGGCTTCGGCCTGTGCGGAATCCCGGAGCGGCTGATCGACGCGATCCAGGCGAGTGGCGTGAAGGATCTCACCATCGCCTCCAACAATGCCGGGATCGACAATGAGGGCCTCGGCAAGCTGCTCCGTTCGCGCCAGGTGAAGAAGATGATCTCGTCCTATGTCGGCGAGAACAAGGAGTTCGAGCGGCAGTTTCTCGCCGGCGAACTCGAGGTGGAATTCTGCCCGCAGGGGACGCTGGCGGAGCGCTGCCGGGCCGGGGGCGCCGGAATACCGGGCTTCTACACGAAGACCGGCGTCGGCACCGTCGT
>DAINCA010000171.1:0-4123 GCA_036732645.1 Allosphingosinicella sp. | reverse complement strand
TTCCCTTACGAATATGAGTTCGGCAAGCTTCCGATCGACGTGATCAACGGCGGCCCCGCTCTTCGCGAATGGGTGGACGATCCAGCCGCGACGCCCGCTGACCTCGATGCGTTGACGATGCCGGACGAGCAGGCCTGGGAGCAGGAACGCTCCGCCTTCCTGCGTTATTGATCTTCAGTCGCGCTGGCCGGCCTGTTCGGCCTCGTGCGGACCAAAGGCCTCGTGAGGTCCCGTGGGCGGTCGCTTGCGGATCCATCGGCTGGCGATCAGCTTTTCACCGTCGGTTACCGGCAGGCCAGCGTGCCGCGAAACCGGGTCCGGTCGCCCGTCCGGAAGCGCATTGCGAAACATTAGTGCGTCACCCTTGGCGCCACGTACGGACAGGCCTGTTTCGGGGAAATGGGTTTCGCCGCCGGCATAATCGTCGTTGAGCCAGACGATGAAGGTCAGAATGCGCTGATTTTCGAGACCGGCGATCGCGTCGAGATGCGGCCTATATTGTTGTCCCGGACGATAACGGAGGAGCTGCAGTGGCTCACCTTGCTCCACCTGCGTATCGGAAGCGGCCGCGATACGGCGATTGAGAGCGTACACGGCCGGCCACTCGAACACCAACGGGAAGCTCGCGGTATCGGAATCGCGGATCGGGTCCTTGACGAATTGCCTTTTGGCTTCGTGGAAGATCAACGCCGGCTTGAAGCGCTGGCCTGCGACCTCGCGCAGGAAGTCGCATTCGTCGGCCGAGAAGAGGCCAGTGAAACGGACGACCTCCGGTGCTTCGCTCAGGACGCGCCCGTCGACGAGGCTTGTGGGTTTGCCTTCCTCATCCAGGTCCATGGCGGCGATCAAATCGTGCTGGCGCCGCGCAATCGGATCCAAGTTGGACCAACGATGGAGCATCTCGATAGCCTTTGACCAGTCGGCGGCCCCGCCGGCACCTGTCGCCACCAGTCCCGCCAGAATTCGTGCCGCTTCGCGGCTGCCATTGTCCGCCGCTGCAGCGAGATCATTGCGGGCCTCAGGGAGATTGCGCGCCAGCAGCTTGCCTTCGATCTGCCAAAGGCCGCGCACGAACAAGGCCTCGGAATCGCCGTCGCGTGCGTGCTTTTGCAGATAAGCCAGCGCTTCCTTCGAACGTCCTTCGGCGGCCAGCTGCAGAGCCTGCCTTCCCGCTGAGATGTGCATCGCACGCTTATGCCGGGTGCCTGGCATCACGGCTAGACCAACTCAGCTTGAAGGTGCTGGCTGCGGCTCGGAAAGGGAAAGGCTATCATCCATGCGTTCGAAGTCAGAGCGACTTTGAAGTCCCGAGAGGCCGAATCTGCCGAGATCGTAACAATGCCCGCGATGGGCCTTTGCGCGATTCAGATAATGCTCCATTCGCCGCAGCAGTGCCGGGGTCAGCTCAAGGCCGAGAAAATCGTATATTCGTTGCATCTCGCTGCGCCAGTCCTGATTCATGGCTTCGAATTCGACGCTGAGAACAGGCACGTCTGGCCGCGCGCTCAATGTCCGGGCGCCAATTTCCTCGCGAAGCCTCGTCTTTCTGAGCCATTCCTGGCCGACCCATTGCCGGTCTGCATGATCGGACTGAATTCGCATCTGGTTCCAGACCAGGGACGCGGAAGAAGCGACGATTTGCTTGGGGTCGCGTTGCAGGTGGAGCAGGGCCGCGCCCGGAAAGGCGTCGAGCAATGCCGGTAGGTCCTGGAGAAACTGAGGCGCCTTCAGCACCCACGGACGAACGTCCGATGGTCGGCGAGACCAGTCGATCGTCTTCAACAGTCCCCTGAATTCGTCGTAGAGGCCTGTCCGCGGCGCTTCCTCCCACCAACGCGAAAAATCCGGAATTCGCCATTGCGCCTCGAACTGGGCGCTTCCCAGCGAGAAGGAAAAGAGCCCGAACTCCTCTTCCGGGGCCTCTGCGGCGGTAGGGTGGATCATGCCGATGTCGGGGTTGAGCCACCGCAGGAAGGAGAGGCCGGCTTTCGCTCTCAGCTTGCGGCCAAATTGGGGCACCGGCAGCAAGGATTCAAAGAGGCGGGTATGCGCAAGCCGATCGTCACAGGCGAGGAGCCGCTGCATTCGGGTCGTACCGGACCGCATCTGGCCCAGGATGATGATCGGCGGAAGGAGCGGGCGATCGAGGATTTCGGGACGCCGTTGCCACAAGGCGGTGGCACGGATCCTGGCTCTCAAAGCCATGACGATCTGGCCGTAAGCCATCGCCTGTCCAAGCGGGTTCAGCTCTGCCTGCGTGCGCAAGGCCTCGGTCAGCAGCCGCAGCGGCTCGCGCCAAAATCGATTTGGTCCCAACGCCTCCGGAGATCGTCCGCGCAATGCCGCGGACTGGAGAGCCTCGCTGTCGAGCCTTGGCGCCGGCACCAGCCCCGAGCGCCAGGCCCCCTCGAGCGCCCGGTTCACCCGCCGGACATTCGCTAACGTTTCCGGCTGCGGCACTTAACGCTTTCGGCTCAGGGTCCGCATGCCTTCGTCCAGCCCCTCCAGGGTCAGCGGATACATCCGGTCCTGCATCAGCTGCCGGACGATCTGGATCGAGGCGGTATAGCCCCAATATTGCTCGGGGACCGGATTGAGCCATATCGCGGCCGGATAGGTGGTGGTCATCCGGTCCAGCCAGGTCGCGCCCGCTTCTTCGTTATAATGCTCGACCGAGCCGCCTTTGTGAGTGATTTCATACGGGCTCATCGAGGCGTCGCCGACGATCACGAGCTTGTAATCGTGACCATATTTGTGAAGCACATCCCAAAGGGCCGTGCGTTCGCCAAAGCGCCGCCGATTGTCCTTCCAGACCGCTTCGTAGGGGCAGTTGTGGAAATAGAAGAATTCGAGATTCTTGAATTCGCTGGTCGCTGCCGAGAACAGTTCCTCGCAAAGCTTGATATGTGGATCCATCGATCCGCCGACGTCGAGGAAAAGTAGCAGCTTGACGGCATTGTGCCGTTCGGGGCGCAGTCGAATGTCGAGCCAGCCCTGCCGCGCGGTGCCGTCGATCGTCTCGTCAAGATCCAGCTCATCGGCGGCGCCTTCGCGGGCGAAGCGGCGAAGCCGCCGAAGCGCGATCTTGATGTTGCGGGTTCCAAGCTCGACATCATTGTCGAGATTCCTGAACTCCCTCTTGTCCCAGACCTTGATCGCGCTCCGGTTGCGGCCGCTTTCCTGGCCGATTCTGACGCCTTCGGGATTATATCCATAAGCGCCGAAGGGAGAGGTGCCGGCGGTGCCGATCCATTTGTTGCCGCCCTGGTGCCGGCCCTTTTGTTCCTCGAGCCTCTGCTTCAGCGCCTCCATGATCTCTTCCCAAGACCCGAGCGCCTTGATCTCCTCCATCTGCTCAGGTGTGAGATAAAGCTCGGCCACCTTGCGCAGCCATTCCTCGGGAATCGGCGCGGCGCCTGCGCCGTAATCGGCCTCAAGACCCTTGAAGACTTTCGCGAAGACGAGATCGAAGCGGTCGAGCAGCCCTTCGTCCTTCACGAAGGTCGCGCGGGCGAGATAATAGAATTCCTCCGGTGTCGCCCGAATGACTTCGGCGTCGAGCGCTTCGAGCAGTGTGAGATGCTCTTTCATCGATGCGGGGATGCCCGCCGCGCGCAATTCGTCGACGAAAGAGAAGAACATAAGCAGCGTGCTTAGGCGAAGCCGGTCATTTCGTCACCCCGCCGTCGTCCGCGGCGAATTCTTCGCCATCGAGGAAATAACCGCGTGTCGGTGGTTAACGGGGTTTCAACCAATTACCCTTAGCCCGAGGCACTGGATCGAGGGAGAGTGGGCAAGTGGCAAGTTCGGCAAACGAACGCACTGATGAGGACGCGATCAATCTGGTCGCACGCAATTGCGGCTCGCTCGCGATCGAGTGCAGCGACGTCGCCGGCTATGTTACCGGCGTCAACGAACGCATCTCAGCCAACCTCAAGATGCTTGATTCACTCGAGGAAGTGACGACCCGTTTGCTTGCCGACCAGGCCCGGGTCTCCGATTCCACCGACGAGGCGCGGGTGCTCGCCGAGCAGGCTCGAAGCAAGCTCGATCAGGGGCGCGGAGCGATCGAGGACACGATCCGGATCTTCTCCGGCCTCACCGATCTCGTCGTCCAGCTCGG
>DAINCA010000170.1:0-4165 GCA_036732645.1 Allosphingosinicella sp. | reverse complement strand
TGCTCTACCAGATCCGCCGCTGCTCGGCGCCCTGCGTCGGCCGGATCGACGAGGCCGGTTATGCCGAGCTCGTCCGCGATTCGAAGGATTTCCTCAGCGGCCGGTCGACCAAGATCCAGCAGAAGCTGGGTAAATTGATGTCGGAAGCCGCCGACGCGATGGACTTCGAGCTCGCGGCCGTATTCCGGGACCGGCTGCGCGCCTTGACCTTCATCCAGGGAAGCCAGGCGATCCATGCCGAGCGACTGGGTGATGCCGATCTGTTCGCGCTCGCAGGGAAGGGCGGCACGATGTGCATCCAGGCCTTCTTCATCCGCGGCGGCCAGAATTGGGGCCATCGAAGCTTCTTTCCGGCGCATACCAGCGACATTCCGGAAGATGAGGTGCTGGCGAGCTTCCTCGCCCAATTCTATGCGGAAATGCCGCCGCCGCGATTGGTCCTGGTCGATCGACCTCTGCCCGAAACGCCCTTGATCGAAGAGGCCTTTTCCGAGCGCGCCGGACGCCGGGTCGCGGTGAAGGCGCCGCAGCGCGGCGAGCAGGCCCGGATGATCCGCCAGGCCAGACGCAATGCCGAGGAGGAGCTCGAGCGGCGGCTCGCCGAGACCTCGAGTCAGGCCCGCAACCTGCGCGAAGTCGCAGAGCTGTTCGAGCTGGCCGAGCCGCCGCAACGCATCGAGGTCTATGACAACAGCCACGTCATGGGGACCAGTGCCGTCGGGGCGATGATCGTTGCCGGTCCCGAAGGCCTTCGGAAGAACGCCTATCGCAAGTTCAACATCAAGCGTGCGGAGACGGTGCCGGGCGACGATTTCGCGATGATGCGTGAAGTGCTGAGCAGGCGCTTCGCCCGGCTCGAGCGTGAGGATCCCGATCGAAGCCGCGGCGAATGGCCCGATCTTCTGCTCATCGACGGCGGCAAGGGGCAGCTCTCGGCGGTGTGCGAAACTCTGGAGGATGCGGGCGTCCATGATGTGCCAGTGGTCAGCGTCGCCAAGGGGCCCGATCGAAATGCCGGCCGCGAGATATTCCACCTTCCCGGCGGGCGCGAAATCACTCTGCCGCCAAACTCGCCGACGCTCTTCTACCTCCAGCGGCTCCGCGACGAAGCCCATCGCTTCGCGATCGGCGCCCATCGCCAGAAACGGGCGAAGAATTTCGCCGCTAATCCGCTCGACGAGGTTCCGGGAATCGGTCCCAACCGAAAGAAGGCGTTGCTGATGCACTTCGGGACTTCCCGGGCGGTGCGCAACGCAGCGCTGGAGGATCTCGAAAAGGTGCCGGGAATTTCGCGCGCCACCGCCCGCGGCATCTACGATTATTTTCATCCCGCTGGCTGAAAGGGGAGGGCGAGCGACGGCCCGTTGCCCGGCTCGGAAGCAGACCCTAGCTTGCGGCCATGCGGATCGAGAGCCTGGCCATCATCGTCGCCGTCCGTCCGCACGGCGAACATGGCGCGATCGTCCGGGCGCTGACCCAGTCGGATGGTATCCAGGCCGGTTATGTCCGCGGCGGAAAGTCTCGCCGGCTTCGCCCGGTCCTGTTGCCGGGCAACGAGATTCAGGCGGAATATCGCGCCCGCACCGACGCGCAATTGCCGCACTTGAGCGTGGAGCTCACCCGAAGCCGTGCCTTCCTTCTCGGTGAGCCATTGGCCTCCGCCGCCTTGGAGTGGTGCTGCGCGCTGACGGCGACGGCCCTTCCCGAGGGCCAGCCTTATCCCAGCCTCTATCAGGGTCTCGACGGTCTGCTGGCCGCGATCGAGGCGGCGCCGAGCGCTCGCGGCTGGGCGGCGGCTCTGGCGAGCTACGAGCTTCTGCTCCTCGGCGAGCTTGGGTTCGGTCTCGACCTTCGGGAATGCGCGGCCACCGGCAGCCGCTACAACCTGGCGTTCGTCAGTCCGAAGAGCGGGCGCGCCGTCAGTGCCGAAGCGGCCTCGGCCTATAAGGACCGGCTGCTGCCTTTGCCTTCGTTCCTCCTTGGCGCGAGCGGAACGCCACCCTGGGACGAAATCAGAGACGGCCTTCGTCTCACCGGCCACTTTCTCGCCCGCGATCTGCTTATCGAGCGCCAGGCCGAGGTTCTGCCCGCTCGCGAGCGGCTCGTGGAGCGATTGAAGCGCATGAGCGGTTGACCGCGGCGACGCCTCGTCACAGGAAAAGCGGGTGAAAGAATTCTTTCCTCACAGCGCGACGACGCGCGACATCACGGTCCGGGTGTCCGTCTCCTACCTTCCGGAGCAATCGGAGCCGACCAAGAGCCGCTGGTTCTGGGCCTATCATATCCGGATCGAGAACGGCGCCCCGCGCGCCGTTCAACTCGTCAGCCGGGAATGGATCATCATCGACGGCCGCGGCAGCCGGCACGAGGTTCGCGGCGAAGGCGTGGTCGGCGAGCAACCGGTCCTCGAGCCCGGCGAATCGTTCGATTATGTGTCGGGCTGTCCGCTCACGACGCCAACCGGTTTCATGGAAGGCCATTATCACATGGTCGCCGCGGACGGATCGACGTTCGCCGTGGACATTCCGCGATTTCCTTTGGTCGCGCCTGCCGTAACGAGCTGAAGGAATCTGCCTGTCCGGCTCAATTCGAGCGGATGGTTCCAGCAAGTCGAAGGTCCTTATCACCCCGCCAAAAAAAGAGGCGGCCGTTGGGCCGCCTCCAGGAGGGGTGCTGACCATCGACTAGTGGCGGGTCGCGACCTGGATCTGGCGCGTGACGAGCCCGGCGATCGCTTGGTCGCGCTGCGCCCGAGCCTGAGCAAGCGTCTCGGTCCGGCACTGCTGAACGTCGTTGCGGCCTTCGGGATCGAAGACGGATGTCGGGCCGCAGGCGGTGTCGGCTGCCGCGCGAAGCCGGCGATCCAGGACTCGAACGCCGCGTTCGGTGGAGAGGTCGAGATCGGCATAACTGACCACAAGCTGGCGAGCGGCGGAGTCCGGCTGGGCCAGAGCGGGCGCTGCCGAGAGAGCCAGTGCAAAGGCAGTGAGCGAGAATGTGAGGAAGGCTTTCATGTCGAGCTCCTTGCTGGAGTGAGCAGATGCTCTCCATTTAATCTCCGTTGCGATTCGCAACTAACACTGTTATTGCGCCTGCGTTCTGCAAAAGTGCAGATCGGGGTCGCTCATGCTCGATTGGAACGATCTGCGATATTTCCTCGCGGTTGCCCGGACCGGAAGCACATTGGCGGCCGGCAAAGCCCTTCGCGTCAGCCAGACGACGGCCGCGAGACGGGTCGGCGCGCTCGAATCCGAATTGGGGCTGACCTTGTTCGAGCGACGCCCTGCCGGCTACCGCCTTACTCCTGCCGGCGAGGCCCTGGTCGAGCGGGCCGAAGCGATGGAGGCGGCCGCCGGCGCGCTCGTCGATTCGGCGGCAACGCAGTCGCGAGAAGCGAGCGGCACGGTCAAGTTGACGGTCGACGAGATTTACGCGGTGACATTGCTTGCCCCGCTCCTTCGCGATCTCCACGCCCTTCATCCCAAGATCCGGATCGAGCTCGATACGACCGAGGAGAAACGCGATCTCGCCGCGGGCGAGGCGGATGTCGCTTTGCGCATGGCCGATCGCCCCACCGGAGGCGGGCTGGTGGGCCGACGCCTGGCAACGGATAACTGGACCCTTTATTGCAGCCGAGATTATGCTTCGAAGCACGGCCGGCCAAGGCGCCGGCGCGAGCTCAAGGGCCATGTTTTCGTCGGCGGCGGCGGCCCCGGCGTGTGGCATTATTATCGTTTATGGCTCGAGCGAAACGGACTGGTCGACTCGGTGGCGATGCAGCACGGCACCTCGACCGGATTGCTCGCCGCGGTGCGCGCCGGAGTCGGTCTTGCCGTGCTCCCGAGCCTGATCGCCGACCTCGATCCAGACCTCGTCATGTGCCTGCCGCCGGAACCGGGACACGAGCGCGGGCTGTGGCTGCTGACCCATGAGCGCCT
The DNA here is from genome assembly GCA_036732645.1 of Allosphingosinicella sp. GTDB lineage: Bacteria > Pseudomonadota > Alphaproteobacteria > Sphingomonadales > Sphingomonadaceae > Allosphingosinicella. The sequence continues at coordinate 227 of DAINCA010000170.1, read as the reverse complement.
TCGCCATACCCCGCGGGTGAGAGTGGTGATGGATTTTCTCGCCGAGCGTCTTGTCGGTCTGGTCCGCCAGGCGGAGCAGGCCCACGATCTGGCGCCGCATCAAATTCGGATCGGCTGAAACCCGCGGCCCGCTTTTCCGTTTCATTTCCGCAACCCTTCTGGAGACGGAAAATGCCGGTATCGAACACCAGCCTCGTCGAGCGCCTCGCCCGGGTCATCGCCGGCCG
>DAINCA010000169.1:0-4203 GCA_036732645.1 Allosphingosinicella sp. | reverse complement strand
CGAAATCACGGCGCGCTTACCGACAAGGTCCTTGCCGTTCGTCTTGAGCATGTTGACGAGGAAGTAGACCGCGCCATAGCCGGTCGCCTCGGTCCGGATCAGCGAGCCGCCATATTCCAGCCCCTTGCCGGTCAGGACGCCTTCGAAGCTGTTGGTGAGACGCTTGTACTGGCCGAACATATAGCCGATCTCGCGCCCACCGACGCCGATGTCTCCGGCGGGGACGTCGATATTGGCGCCGATATGGCGGTACAATTCGGTCATGAAGCTCTGGCAAAATCGCATGATCTCGCCGTCGCTCTTGCCCTTGGGATTGAAGTTGGCGCCGCCCTTGCCGCCGCCCATCGGAAGGCCGGTCAGGGCATTCTTGAAGGTCTGCTCGAAAGCGAGGAACTTGAGGATGCTCTCGTTGACCGAGGGGTGGAAGCGTATGCCGCCCTTGTACGGGCCGATCGCATTGTTGTTCTGAACGCGATAGCCGCGCTGGACCCGAACGTTGTGATTGTCGTCCTCCCAGCAAACCCGAAACGAGACGATCCGGTCGGGCTCGGCGATCCTGCGAAGGATCTGCCAGCGGTGATAATCCTCTTTGTCGCCGATGAACTCGAAAATATCCTCGGCGACTTCCTGGACCGCCTGGATGAACTCGTTCTGGCCGGGGTTGCGACGCTTCACCCCCTCCATGAAGCCGGCGAGATCGACATGCTCGGATCTGGCATCCATCGGCTCCCCGGTAAGCACTGCCTCGACCGTCGGCCCAGCACTATCTCCCCTGTTCATGCACAATCTCCCTGTTGATTTTTCGCTGCCCCACCCGGAGTCGCGTTGCAGGGATCATATCACTTTTTCAGGGATTCCAAGCCTCTGCGTCAGACAGGCTCCGGAAGCGGTCAATCGGCCGACGCGGTTCCATCGAGGATCGCCTCGATCGCGTCATTGACCTCGTCGATCGGCGCCATGCCATCGACCCGGCGAACCAGGCCCCTCGCCTCGTAGATGGGAAGAATCGGCGCGGTCTTGGCCCGATATTCAGCCATTCGGGTCCGGACCGCCGCCTCATTGTCGTCGGCTCGGCGCTTGAACGAATCCTCGGCGCCACAGACGTCGCAAAGGTCGGGAATCTTCGGCAGCTTGTAGCGGTCGTGATAGCCCTCGCCGCATTTGCCGCAGGTGAAGCGGCCGGTGATCCGTTCGACCAGCGCGTCCTCGTCGACATCGAGCTCGATCACATGGTCAAGAATACGGCCGCGCTCGCCAAGCAGTCTATCGAGGGCATCCGCCTGCGCCTGGGTCCGCGGATAGCCGTCGAAGATGACCCCAGCTTCGGTATCAGGCTCGTCCAGTCGGGCACCGAGAATCTGCGACATCAAATCGTCAGGGAACAGCTTGCCGGCCTTCATGATCTCGTCCGCCATCCGGCCGATCTCGGTGCCGGCCTTGACCGCGGCGCGGAGCATGTCGCCGGTCGAGACCTGCACCATTCCACGTTCATGGACGAGCCGGGCCGCCTGGGTGCCCTTGCCCGCGCCAGGTGGTCCGAGAAGGATGATGTTCATCGCCTTGTCCTCTCGTGGGCCAGTAGCCCGGCAATTTGGGCCGTCAGCGCCGCAGGCCGCCGCCCTTGAGCTTCGCCTTCTTGATCAGGTCGCCATATTGGTGGGCGAGCAGATGGCTCTGGATCTGGGTGACCGTGTCCATCGTCACGTTGACGACGATGATCAGGCTGGTGCCTCCGAGATAGAAGGGAATTCCGGCTCGGGCGATCAGCCACTCCGGAATGAGGCACGTCAGGGTCAGATAAGCGGCGCCGACCACGGTTACCCGGGTAAGCACATAATCGAGATATTCCTCGGTGCGCTTGCCTGGACGAATGCCGGGGATGAAACCGCCATATTTCTTCAGATTCTCCGCCGTCTCCTCCGGATTGAACACCACGGAGGTGTAGAAGAAGGTGAAGAAGACGATGCCGGCGCCGTAGAGGAACATGTAAAGCGGCGCGCCATGCTGAAGCGCCGTCGTGACCGTTATCACGAAGTCGCCCCAGGCGCTCTCGCCCGCCGTCCGGTTCCCCGCGAACTGCGCGATTGTCAGCGGCATCAAGAGCAGCGACGAAGCGAAGATCGGCGGGATGACGTTGGCGGTATTGACCTTGAGCGGCAAATGCGAACGCTCCTGCTGGATCTGACCGCGCGCGGTCTGGCGCTTCGGATACTGGATCAGGATCCGCCTTTGGGCCCGCTCCATGAAGCAGATGAACAGGATGAGAGTGATCGCGAGAGCGACCACCACGAGGATGATGAAGGGATCGAGACTTCCGGTCCGGCCGCCCTCGAACAATTGCGCCAATGCCGTAGGAAGCTGCGCCACGATTCCCGCCATGATGATGAGCGAGATGCCGTTGCCGATGCCGCGGGTGGTGATTTGCTCACCGAGCCACATCAGGAACATGGTTCCGCCGACGAGGCTGACGACGACGGTGATCCGGAACAGCATGCCGGGATCGACGACAGCCGACTGGCCCGTATTGCCACCCCAGCTTTCGAGCGCGACGGCCATGAAATAACCCTGGATCGCGCACAGCAATACGGTGCCGTAGCGGGTATACTGGTTGATCTTCTTGCGGCCGCTTTCGCCTTCCTTCTTCAAGGCGGCAAGCTGTGGCGACATCGACGACGCCAGCTGCATGACGATCGAGGCGGTGATGTACGGCATCACCCCCAACGCGATCAGGCTCATCCGCTCGAGACTGCCTCCCGAGAACATGTTGAAGAAATCGAGAACGCCGCCGCGCGTCTGCTCGAACAGGGAGTTCAATGTCGTCGGATCGATGCCCGGCAGCGGGACGAAGGAGAGCAAGCGAAAAACGACCAACGCGCCGAGCGTGAACCACAGCCTCTTCTTGAGGTCGGTCGCCTTGGCGAAGTTCGCCAGGCTGATATTGGCTGCCATCTGGTCGGCTGCGGATGCCATAAACTTTACGACCTTCGAAAAATGAAAGCGGCGGATGACCGGATGGCCCCCGCCGCCTCATATAGTGATAGGTTCCGGCTTGTCAGCCTTCTGCCGTGCGGTGGGGTCAGGCGTCGGCTTTGGCTCGCGCCTTGGCACTGCCCTTCTTGGCAGCGGCCTTGTCGGCAGCGGGGACGACTTCGATCAGCTCGACCGAGCCGCCCGCGCCTTCGATGGCTTTGCGGGCCCCCGCCGAGATGCCGGCCACGCGAAGCGCGATCTTGGTCTTCAATTCGCCCTTGCCGAGCACTCGCACGCCGTTCTTGCCGCCGCGGGCCAGACCTGCGGCCTTGAGCGCGTCATGGTCGATCGTGCCCTTGCCGTCGAGTTTACCCGCGTCGATCGCCTTCTGGATCGCGCCGACATTCACTTCGGCATAATCCTTGGCGAAGATATTGTTGAAGCCACGCTTCGGGATCCGCATGTGGAGCGGCATCTGGCCACCCTCGAAGCCGAAGATGGAGACGCCGGAACGGCTGGTCTGGCCCTTCTGGCCTCGTCCAGCGGTTTTGCCGAGGCCGGAGCCGATGCCGCGGCCAACCCGAACCCGGGATTTGCGGGCGCCCTTATTGTCGCGGATTTCATTGAGTTTCATGTCTTGCACTCGCTTTCGCTTCTGTCGCGCGATCGGAGACGGATCAGTCCGCCACCGACACCATATGCTGCACCTTGCGGATCATGCCGCGCACCTCGGGGGTGTCGTCGATCTCTACCGTCTTGTGCATCTTGTTGAGGCCCAGGCCGATCAGCGTCTGACGCTGGTCCGACGTGCGCCGGATCGGCGATCCGGTCTGGGTGATCTTCAGCTTGGCCATGAGTCTTACTCCGTCACCGCTTCGGCTTCGGCCGAGGCCTCAGCGCCGGAGAGACCGTCGCGGCGAGCCATCAGGTCGGCGATCTTGCGACCACGACGCTGAGCGACCGCCTTCGGCGACGTCTGCTCACCGAGCGCCTCGAAGGTCGCGCGGATCATGTTGTAGGGGTTGGACGTACCGATTGACTTGGTGACCACGTCGGCAACCCCAAGGCTTTCGAACACCGCGCGCATCGGGCCGCCGGCGATGATCCCGGTCCCAGCCGGGGCCGAACGGACGAAGACCCGGCCAGCGCCGAAATGACCAAGCCCGTCATGGTGTAGCGTGCGGCCTTCGCGAAGCGGCACCCGCACCATCGCCTTCTTGGCGGCTGCGGTCG
>DAINCA010000168.1:0-4213 GCA_036732645.1 Allosphingosinicella sp. | reverse complement strand
CGCCTTCTTGCTACGTTGACCTTCCTCCCGCTCTACTCACACTGTCTCGCTCTGCAGCCTTCTTCCTGATCGCTGCCTTGTCCGGGTGATGTGTCCGGTGAGACTCCTGTACGCTCGTTGGGCGCACGGGCACCGCAATTGCTCCTCGACGAGAATTTCCCGGACCCGTTCGTCGCCCGCTTCGACGGCCTTTTTCATGCTTATGCGACCGGCGCTCAGGTCGAACGATCCCAGGCCAACGTCCAGCATATCAGCTCGCGCAATCTCGTCGACTGGTCGGCGCCGGCGGAGGCGCTGCCTCCTGCCGACCTGCCGGACTGGGTCGACCGACGTCACCCACAGGTCTGGGCTCCCGAGGTCGAGTGGATCGCCGGCCGCTACGTGCTTTATTTCAACGCCCGGCACGCAACTCTGACGCGAACCGAAACCCCGCCCGAAGGACCAATCGTGCTTCAGCGCCACTGCCTCGGGGTCGCCGTCGCGGACAGCCCCGCAGGGCCGTTCCAGGGCATCGGCTCGCCCCTCGTCTGCTCCGAATTCGCCAATGGGGTGATCGATGCTAATGTCTTTCGGGACGAAGGCGGCGCGCTTTATCTGTATTACAAGGATGACGGCAATTGCTGTGGGCCGGGCTCGGCCATTTATGCCCAGGGCCTCAGCACGGATGGTCTTGCCGCACTTGGAGCACCGGTGAAGCTCTTCGCCAGCAACGACTCCCCGGAGGACCATGATGACTGGGAATGGCGGGTGGTCGAGGCGCCGACGATGGTCCGCCGCGGCTCTGTCTATCACTTGTTCTATTCAGGAAATTTCTACGGCAACGCGAATTATGCGGTCGCCTATCTGACCTGCGCGAGCCCGCGTGGGCCCTGCCGCGACGCGGGCGACAATCCGATCCTTCGTTCGCATGACGGATCCACTCTGATCGGTCCGGGCCACCAGTCGCTGCTCGAGCATCGCGGCCGTCATTTCATCTTCTTTCATGGCTGGAACGCCGATCCGGACGGGCGGGAGCAGGCCAATGTCCACAAACGCTGTCTTTATGTGGGTCAGATCCGCTGGGAGATGGACCAAGACGGGGTAGAACGACCGCGGGTCGCCGGCGGCGCACCTTCCTGAGCGCCCGCTTTGACACCGGCGCGCTTCAGCCGATCAGGGTTGCCGCAAAGGCTTGCCACGGCTCGCTGTTGCCGATCATCACCCTTAACGGCTGCGATGCCAGGTAAAAGCCGCCTGCCCACAACGTCGCCGGATGGAGCCGACGCCGGGCCTTGAGATCGAATATCACCAATGCGGCGAGGAAGAGATCGGACAATATCATGCCGCCGATCGGCGGTTCGACCGGCAGCGAGGCCATCCGACTGATCCTTGCCAGTGGAGTGATCACCAGTCCCAGCGTGGCGAGGAGCATGAGCCGTTTGTGATATTCGGAGCGCTTCCGATAAGCGACGCCGAGGGTCACAAACAGCGCGAACATCACCATGTTCGCGAGCGGAAAGGCCAGGAAGCTCGGTTGGTGGCGACCGGGAGGCCCATGGCCAAGGCGTCCGCTTTCGATCGCCACGGCGATCCCCACGATGATGACCACGAGGGCGAACGCAGCGGTCGCGACACCGGTCAACCGATGGATATCGGCCCGATTAAGAGCGATTAGGCCGTTCTGGACCAGATACAGCAATATCCAGGTAGTGAAGACGACCCCGTGCAGGTGCACCAACGGGCCCAGCGGCCTCGCTCCCATCCAGCTGCCGAGATAATAAGTTGGCGCAAAGCCGATGAAGGTGGCGGCCACCATCATCAAAGCCATGCCAGTGAAAAATTGACGATCCCGCTGCCATCGCGCCTGCGGCGCCGCAATCGTGGCCATTCACGTTCCCTTTCCAGAACCAGGGACGCAGACTCAGCGCGAAGCTGGCGAAAGACTGCGCCTCCTTAAAGGCCAGGGCAAGACATGGTTTTGTGCTTGAACGAGGTCGATCCGCCTTCGTCGGCGCGCGCGACTATTGCCAGTTTCGACTATGCGGCAAACAGCTGGCGCCGCCGCCATCCCGGCAAATGTTGAAGGGGAAATATGACGCTTTCAGGATCATGTCTTTGCGGCCAGATCGCCTTCGAGGTGGTGGGCCAACTTTCGCCGCCCGACGCATGCCACTGCAGCCAGTGTCGACGGCAATCGGGTCATTATTGGGCCTCGACCGACGTGCCGCGCGAGAATCTGAGCATCCATGGCGAGGAAAAGCTGAGCTGGTATCGTTCGTCCGAGCGGGTCCGGCGAGGATTCTGCTCGATCTGCGGTTCGGCGCTGTTCTGGGACCCCTCCGGCCACGGCACGATTGCGGTCGCCATGGGAGCGTTCGATCGGCCAACCGGAACGCATTTGGGCAAACACATCTTCACCGCTTACAAGGGCGACTATTATGACATTGCCGACGGCCTGCCCCAGGAAGAGGACTGGCCGCAGGCCGCTTCCGACGGCGGCTGATCGTGAGGCCGCGGAGGGAATAGTGACATCGCCGGAGGCGCCTCGTGCGCCTCTCGAACACTGCAGCATATCTCGCCAGAAACACGTCTGGTCCCATTCTCGGATAATGACGGCAGGACACTCGTTTCACCCTCGCCAGCGGCAAAGACCGCGACCAGGGCGCGCGCGCGGCGCAGCCCCGCAATAAGAAGCAGAGGAGTAGAAAGATGAAGACGACGGCGCTTGCGATCGCATTGCTGTTGACCGGCACGGCGGTTGCCCAGACGACGACCTACACCACCACGACGACCCAGCCCGAACTCGACGTCGACGTCCAGCCGGACGGCGACCTCGATGTCGACGTCGACCAGGAGGTCGTCACCACCACTCACACAACGACCAGCACGATGCCGACGACGTTCGCCGCCAGCGGCGCGGTCGTTCAGCCGAGCAACGCCAACCCCGAGCGCGACGCACGAGGGATCGCGGTCATTTCCGATCCCGCGGTGGTTCCAGCGGGCTGGAACGGCACGGTGAGCACCGGCATGGGCGGTCCGCTCGTCGATCCGCTGACCGGTGAATCGATCGACGCGGATGACGAGAGCTATCCGGCCTGCACGGCCAGCGTCACCGACAATTGTATCCAGACCTACGAAGTCGGCCGCGACTAAGCAGCCGATCGAATCGAATTCAGCCCTTCTCCGCGCACACGCGGGGGAGGGCTGCGCCTTTTCTGGACGAAGTTGAAGTGGCCGCGGTCTGGAACCCGGACGGCGCATCCCTATTTTGAATGCGAAGCTGAACTTCAGGAAAGTGTCGTCATGGCTGGCGGTTGGGCGCGCGACGGCGCCGTCGAGCAACAGATCGAGGATAGCGTGGCCGACGCGGTGCAGGGCGCCCGAGCCGCTCTCCCGGCCGGCGAGAGCCTCGAATATTGCGAAGTCTGCGGCGAAGACATTCCGGAACGGCGGCGACTCGCATTGCCGGGCGTTCGCACCTGCATCGTCTGTCAGGCCGAGCGCGATTCGAAGCGGGTGAGCGCAGGCATCAATCGGCGCGGAAGCAAGGACAGTCAGCTTCGGTGAGGGCCTGCTCGACCGCAAAAGGGCTGTCCGCGGAAGCGGGAACGTTAGAGGGGACAGGGCTTGAACCTTCCCGCCGATCCTCCGATGTAGCTCTCCACCATTCCAACACAGGATTCATCCCTCGTCATGGACCATGAAGACATTTTGAGCGGGCTCGTCCCCATCGTCATCGAACAGTCGAACCGCGGCGAGCGCAGCTTCGACATCTACTCGCGTCTGCTGCGCGAGCGGATCGTCTTCGTGACCGGCCCGGTCGAGGATCATATGGCGACCCTGGTGACCGCCCAACTCCTCTATCTCGAGAGCGAGAATCCGAAGAAAGACATCTACATGTACATCAACTCGCCGGGCGGGGTCGTCACGGCGGGCATGGCGATGCACGACACCATGCAATATATCCGGCCGCGGGTCGGCACGGTCTGCGTCGGCCAGGCCGCGTCGATGGGCGCCTTCCTGCTTTCGGCTGGCGAGCCGGGAATGCGCGTCGCCCTCACCAATGCCCGGATCATGATCCACCAGCCCTCGGGCGGCGCCCAGGGCATGGCGAGCGACATTGAGATCCAGGCCAGGGAAATCCTTCGCATTCGCCACCGGATGAACGAGCTGATGGCGAAATATACCGGCCAGCCGCTCGAGGAGATCGAGAAGAATGTCGAGCGCGACAAGT
>DAINCA010000167.1:0-4230 GCA_036732645.1 Allosphingosinicella sp. | reverse complement strand
GCATCGTCAACGTCTCGGCCAAGGACAAGGGCACCGGCAAGGAGCAGCAGATCCGGATCCAGGCTTCGGGCGGTCTTTCCGACGCCGACATCGACAAGATGGTCAACGAAGCCGAGCAGTTCGCCGAGGAAGACAAGAAACGGCGCGAAGGGGCGGAGGCGAAGAACAATGCCGAAAGTCTCGTCCATTCGACCGAGCAGCAGCTGCGTGAGCATGGCGACAAGATCGACGCGTCGCTGAAGTCCGAGATCGAGGCCGCGGTCGCCGAGACCCGAACCGCGATCGAGGGCAACGATCCCGACGCGATGAAGGAAAAGGCGCAGGCGCTCGCCCAGGTGGCGATGAAGCTCGGCCAGGCGATCTACGAGAAGGACCAGGCTTCGGCCGCTTCTCCGGGTGCAGAGGGCGAGGCCGCGCAGGGCCCCGAGGCGGGCGGCGAAGAGGAAGTCGTCGACGCCGAATTCTCGGAAGTCGACGAGAGCAACAAGGGCTGAGGCCATGTGGAGGCGCGCCGAAGCCTCACCCGTTGTCCCGGCCAAGGCGGGGACTTCGGGAACCGAGAGCTCGGCGCGCTTCCACGGCCCGGCTGCCGGCATAATGGCGGCGTGTAGGTACCGTCATGCTTGATAGTGATTATTACGAGCTGCTTCAGGTCACACGGGACGCGGACGACAGGACGATCAAGTCCGCTTATCGCAAGCTTGCGATGGAGTGCCATCCCGATCGAAACGGCGGTTGTCCTAACGCCGAGGCCAAGTTCAAGGCGATCAGCGAAGCCTATGACTGCCTGAAGGACCCTCAGAAGCGCGCCGCTTACGACCGGTTCGGTCACGCGGCCTTCAAGAATGGTGGCTTCGGCGGCAATGGCGGGGCCGGACAGGACTTCGGATCCTTCGCCGACATCTTCGACAATATCTTCGGTGAGTTCATGAACGGCGCCCAGGCCGACCGGCGAAGCAACGCGCTTCGCGGTTCGGACCTGCGTTACGATCTCGAGATCAAGCTCGAGGACGCCTATAATGGACACGAGGTCGAGCTCTCGGTCGACACCAGTGCCCGCTGCGAGCCCTGCACCGGCACCGGCGCGAAGCCCGGAACCGTCGCTCGCGCGTGCAACATGTGCGGTGGCCGCGGCCAGGTTAGGGCACGCCAGGGTTTCTTCGTCGTCGAGCAGACCTGCCCGACCTGCCGCGGCGTCGGCGAAGTGATCGCCGATCCCTGTCCTTCCTGCCGGGGCGAAGGGCGGGTCGAGAAACGCAAGACCCTGACCGTCAACATCCCGGCCGGGGTCGACGAGGGCACCAGGATCAGGCTCGCGGGCGAAGGCGAAGCAGGGGTCCGCGGCGGGCCGTCGGGCGACCTCTACATCTTCATCCATCTGGCCCGGCACTCGGTGTTCCAGCGCGAGGGGACGACTTTGTTCTGCCGTTGCCCGGTTAGTTTCACGACTGCAGCCTTGGGCGGCTGCATCGAGGTGCCGGGGCTCGACCGAAAGAAGCACCAGATCACGATTCCCGCCGGCATCCAGTCGGGCAAGCAATTGCGTCAGCGCGGCGCCGGAATGCCGGCGATCAACGGCCGCGGCCATGGCGACATGGTCATCCAGATCGAGGTCGAGACTCCGACCCGGCTCAACGCCAGGCAGCGCGAGCTTCTGGAAGCATTTCGCGACACCGAGACCGGCGAGGAATGCCCGGCATCGAAAAGCTTTTTCGGCAAGCTGAAGGGCCTGTTCGAAGGTTCGACCTAAAGCGTTTGTCCGGCGTTGCGGCTTGCGCTTATGCTGGGCCGATGCACCGACTGCTCCTTTGCCTGTCGTTGATGTTCGCCGCCGCTGGCTGCGCGACGTCCGCTCCGGTCGGCCAGCCTCTTGCCCGCTACCAGAACCCCGTCCTCGACAGCGACTTTCCCGATCCGGCCGTGCACCAGGCCGACGACGGTTATTATTACGTCTACGCGACCCAGGGGGAGCATGACGGTCAGATGCTCAACATCCAGGTCGCCCGCTCGAGCGACCTGATAAACTGGACCAGGCTCGGTGACGCCCTTCCGGCGAAGCCGGCCTGGGCAAGCCGCACCCAGGATTTCTGGGCGCCGCACGTGTCAGAACATGATGACGTCTATTATCTCTATTATTCGGCCAAGCCCGATGCGGCGCTCACCGACGAGAGCCGCGGTCTCTGCCTCGCCGTCGCCACCGCCTCCCGGCCGGAAGGGCCGTTCACAGACATCGGGCGCCCGCTCCAGTGCGGCGAAGGCTTCGTCAACATCGATCCGATGAGCTTCGACGATCCGGCCAGCAGACGGCGGTTGCTTTACTGGGGTTCAGGCTTCGGGCCGATCAAGGTTCAGGAGCTCGCCGCGGACCGTATATCCTTCGCTCCCGGCAGCCGGCCGATCGACCTCATCCCCGTCGTCCAGTCGGAGGATCCCTCGCAATATCAACGACTAATCGAGGGCGCCTGGATCACGCGCCGCGACGATCATTATTATCTCTTTTATTCGGGCGACAATTGCTGCGGGCCGAACGCGCATTATGCGGTTCTGGTCGCCCGCTCGCGAAGCGCGACCGGGCCGTTCGAGACTTTGGCCTCGGCGACCGGCGCGCCCAGCAGCGTCATCCTCGAGCGACAGGGGATCTGGGTGGCGCCGGGCCATAACAGCGTCATCGAGGATGAAGCGGGCGATCACTGGATGCTCTATCACGCGGTCGACAGCCGTCGTCCGCGATCGAAGCCCGAAAATGAGGTCAATACCCGCAGGGTCATGTTGATCGACCGGATCGTCTGGCGCGACGGCTGGCCCAGGGTCGAAGGCAATGGCCCTTCCACCGGGCCGCGGCGGGCGCCGGCCGTGGATGAGTGATTTGGCGAGGAACCTGCACAACCCGCTCTAAAGGTTAGACGAGCGGGTCGCTTCACGAGAGCTGATCAGGCCACTTTCACTCTATTCGCCTTCCCGGTCCGCGTCGAAAACGCGCTCGAAAATATCGTCGACATGCTTGAAATGATAATCGAGGTCGAAGCGGGACTCGATTTCATCGGCCGGGAGCAGAGCCGTCACTTCCGGATCGGCTTTCAGCAGATCGAGCAAGGACAAGGCGCCGTCCGATTCCCACACCTTCATCGCGTTGCGCTGCACTAGCCGGTAGGAATCCTCGCGGCTGGCGCCGGCCTGGGTCAAGGCCAGCAGGACCCGCTGCGAGTGGACGAGCCCGCCCATGCGATCGAGATTCTTCTGCATCCGCTCCGGATAGACGACGAGCTTGTCCATGACCTGGGTGAGGCGGGCCAAAGCGAAGTCGAGGGTGATATTGGCGTCGGGGCCGATGAAGCGTTCCACCGAGCTGTGGCTGATGTCGCGCTCGTGCCACAAGGCGACGTTCTCCATCGCCGGGACGACCGCCGCCCGAACCATCCGGGCGAGGCCGGTGAGATTCTCGGTCAACACCGGGTTGCGCTTGTGCGGCATCGCCGACGAGCCCTTCTGCCCGGGCGCGAAATATTCCTCGGCTTCGAGCACCTCGGTCCGCTGCAAGTGGCGGATCTCGGTCGCCAGCCGTTCGATCGACGAGGCGATGACTCCGAGGGTAGCGAAGAAATAAGCGTGACGGTCGCGCGGGATGACCTGGGTCGAAATCGGTTCGACCCGAAGCCCCATTTTCTCGGCGACATAGGCTTCGACCCGGGGATCGACATTGGCGAAGGTGCCGACCGCGCCGGAAATCGCGCAGGTCGCAATATCGGATCCGGCGGCGACCAGGCGAGTCCAGTGGCGGCGGAACTCCGCATAGGCCAAAGCGAGCTTGAGCCCGAACGTGACCGGCTCGGCATGGATTCCGTGGCTCCGGCCGATCGTCGGCGTCATCTTGTGCTCCAAAGCGCGCCGTTCGAGAACGCCGAGAAGTTCGTCCAGATCGTCGACCAGTATCTCCGCCGATTGCTTGAGCTGGACGGCGAGGCAGGTGTCGAGGACATCGGAGCTGGTCATGCCCTGATGGAGGAAGCGGGCTTCGGGGCCGACCTGCTCGGCCACCCACGTCAGGAAGGCGATGACGTCATGTTTCACCACCGCCTCGATCTCGTCGATCCGCTCGACGTCGATCTCCGGTTTGGTTTCCCACCAGTCCCAGACCTTTTTTGCAGCTTCCTTCGGGACGATTCCGAGTTCGGCCATCGCGTCGAGGGCATGCGCCTCGATCTCGACCCAGATCCGGTACCGATTCTGGGG
>DAINCA010000166.1:0-4340 GCA_036732645.1 Allosphingosinicella sp. | reverse complement strand
GCGCGGTTCTGGTGAGCGATGGATTTGTCGATGACGTCGCAACAAGGCTCGGTTAACGTCTGATTCGAAAGCGATTCGCAGGGAGGCGTTGGGTGCAATCCAGGTTTCGCAACGAACAGATTTACGACGCCGTTCTCGACGATGAATCCTTCGCCCAGCTCCCGTCGCTCCTCAACCAGGCCTACGGCGCGCGATCCTGCACGTTGCACTGGCGCCATGACAAATATGATGCGGAGGTGATGGCCCATTCCGGCTATTTCACCGACCCTCAATTGATCGATTATACCGAAAATTACACGGCGTCCGATCTCTGGTCGCTGGCCGGGCTTCACCCCGACCGCGCGAACCAGGTGTGGAACTGCGACGAGCTCGTGCCGGCAAGAACCTATGAGAACACCGCATTTTATAACGACTGGATCCGTGGGATGGGGGATGACACCTACCATTGCATCGGCATCGCCATGCGCACGCAATGGGGCTTTGGCTTCATCGGACTTCATCGCGGTCGAACCCAGGGATCGTTCAGCGAGGAAAATGTTCGCGCGCTGAAGGACGATGTCTCGCACCTTGGTCGCGTTCTGATGATGCGAGGCCGCCTGACGAGCGCCGAACGGCTTGCGGTCCAGCGCAAGGCCATGGGCGATGTCGTCGGTCATGCGATGATGCTGGTTTCGGCCTCGGGAAAGATAATCGATTCTAACGCCGCGGCGGAGACATTGCTCGCCCGCCGCGACGGCCTGTTCGTCCAGGGGGGAATGCTTCGCGCCTGCTCCGCCGCCGCCCATTCCAGGCTCGATTCGGCGATCGCCCGGGCGACGACGTCCGCCGGCGCCGGCGGTGTGATCATCCCCCGGCCCACTGGAGACGATCATGCGCTTTCGGTGATAGGGGTAACGATCGGAGGCGGTGTCCGGCAGGTCATGATCGTCGCTGCGCCGGCGGAGCCGGATCCGGGTCTGGAACGGCGACTTCGCGATCTTTTCGCTCTCACGCCCGGTGAGGCGCAGCTCGCGGTCCGGCTTTCGACCGGGCTCTCACCTTCAGAAATGGCGGACGAACGCGAGGTTTCGGTCGCTACCGTGCGAACCCAGATCAAGTCCGTAGCGGCGAAGCTCGGCTGCAGCCGCCAGTCGGAGATCGTCGCGATCGTCAAGAGTCTACCGCCGCTTTCACCGTCAACATAGGGCAGCGCGGCGGTCGACAAAACCGCCGCACGTTCCCGCTCCGCTCACTCGACCCCGAGCCGGCCTCGCCAGGTGGGGTCGAGAAGGTCGTGCTCCTCCGGATGGCCCTTCATGTAGGCGGCGAAGAACGGGCAGATCGGAATGACCTTGAGACCTCGTCGGCGCGCCTCGTTCAGTCCCGCGCGGATCAGGGCGGTGCCGACGCCTTTGCCTTCATGGCTGGAAGGGACCTCGGTGTGGGTGAACATGATGATGCCCTTGGGCAAGGTATATTCCGCAATCGCGATGGCATCGCCGAGGTCGATCTCGAAACGGTGCGAATCCGGATTGTCGCGGACCTCCCAGGCGGAGGGTGATAAAGAAGCCGGTTCCATGCGCCGAACGACTACATGATCGTTCGCCGATCCGCTACTTGGTCGAATCCGAGCGGACAGAATTGCCGGAAGAGGATCGGTTGATGGGCAAGGACGAGTCATGGCCGGACATTCCGTATCAGGATTGGGCGTCGACCTGCTCGGCGCTTCATCTTTGGTGTCAGGTGGTTGGCAAGTACAAGGTGGCGCACGTCCCCTGGCTCAACCATAGCTGGCATGTGACCTTTCAGCCGAGCGCCACGGGGTTCGCCACCGGTCTCATCCCCGATGCTGGGGGTCTGGAATTCAGGTTCGACTTTCGGCGTCACGAACTGATCGGTGAATCATCGGTGGGGGAGACCTTCTCCTTCCCGCTCGAGAGCATGAGCACCGCCGAATTTTACGAGCGCTTTCGAACCCTGGTTCTTAGGCTCGGCGGCACGCCGGAATTCGACCTGGTGCCGAACGAACTGGCCGATTCTATCCGCTTCGACGAAGACACTGCTTCCCGACCCTACGATCGCGCAGCCGTCGAAAGATTCCACCGCGCTCTGGTTTCGATCACGATGGTGCTGGCACGGTTCCGAACCGGGTTCATTGGCAAGTCCAGTCCGGTCCATTTCTTCTGGGGAAGCTTCGACCTGGCGGTGACTCGATTCTCCGGCCGATCGGCGCCGCTTCATCCGGGTGGAATACCGAACCTGGCCGACGAGGTCGTGCAGGAGGCCTATAGTCATGAAGTCTCCTCGGCCGGTTTCTGGCCGGGTGGCGGCGGCGTCGAGGAGCCCTGTTTCTATGCTTATGCCTATCCCGCGCCGACGGGGTTCCGAGATTGCCAGATAGAGCCCAATGCCGCTTATTTCGACGACACGCTTGGCGAGTTCCTGTTGCCTTATCGCGCCGTCCGCTTGGCGGAAGACCCGGACGCGCTGCTTTTGGACTTCCTGCGTAGCACCTACGGTGCGGCCGCGGATCTTGCGGCCTGGGATCGCGCGGCGCTGGAATGTCCGGAAGGGAAAGCGGGCCTGCCTCGACCGTTGAGCGGATAATGGAAACAGACCTATCCCCCCGATCGCACGACGGCGCAGCAAGCAACTGAAAATTGGAGCGATTATGGTTCAGATCATCGGCCTGTCCGGAAGCCTGAGGAAAGGCTCATTCAATACGGCCCTGCTTCGCGCCGCGGCCGGACTGATGCCCGATGGTTCCATCCTCGAGATCGGAACCATCAAGGGCATTCCGCTCTACGACGGAGACCTCGAGGCGGCTGAGGGTTTGCCGGGACCGGTCACAACCTTGAAGGAGCATATCGCCGGAGCTGACGGGCTTCTGCTGGTGACCCCCGAATATAATAACAGCCTTCCTGGCGTGTTCAAAAACGCGATCGACTGGGCGACCCGCCCATCGTCGGATATCCAGCGTGTGTTCGGCGGCAAGGCGGTCGCGTTGATGGGGGCATCGCCAGGATCGTTCGGCACCATCCTTTCCCAGAACGCGTGGCTCCCGGTCTTCCGAACCCTGGGGGTCGATTTCTGGTCCAGCGGGCGGATGATGGTCCCGAAGGCCAATGCGGCTTTCGATGATGCCGGAAGGCTGACTGACGAGAAGGCTGTCGATCGGCTCAGCGCTTTTCTTCGTAATTTCGTCCGCTACATCGAGTCTGGATCCGCCCGGCAGCCTGTTGGGCGTGAAAGCTGAAATGCCTCTGTCTCTTCGGGTTTCGCGAACATGCTGTTAAATCGGCGAATGAGGCGGCGCCCCTAGACGTTAGCGCCCGGATTCGGCTAGTTGGCGCATCAGCTGCACGTATGAAATCTATTCCGCAGGCAGCCTCTGGTTCGTCCAGGCGTTATCCTGGTTGAATCCCTGATTGAAAGCTCCCCATTGCACGCACCTCTTTCCCGTGATCTTCCGCCTGACCCCCACATCCTGCTCCAACAGATTCAGCGGTTTCGGAAGCCCCGATCGGCCAGGAGCCTGTTCGAGCTGGCGGTGACGTTCGTGCCGTTCGTCGCCTTGTGGCTGCTTGCCTGGGCGGCGCTCGACAACAAACTTTACGCGGTCGGCCTGATGCTGACGGTGCCGGCCGGCGCCTTCCTGCTCAGGCTGTTTCTGATCCAGCACGATTGCGGCCACGGCGCCTTCTTCCCGGGGCGGGCGAGCAACGACTGGGTCGGACGCTTCCTGGGGGTGCTGACCTTCACGCCTTACGATTACTGGCGCCGCTCCCATGCCATCCATCATGCGAGCACCGGCAATCTCGACGCGCGCGGCGTCGGCGACGTCGACACTTTGACCGTCGCCGAATATCGCGCCTTGGGACGCACGCGCCGGTTCCTCTATCGGCTGTATCGCCACCCGATCGTCTTGTTCGGATTTGGCCCGGCCTATCTGTTCCTGCTCCGCCACCGTCTCCCGATCGGAATGATGACGAAGGGATGGCGGCCTTGGCTAAGCGCGATGGGGACCAATGCCGGAATCCTTGCCGTTGGCGGCGCTCTTGTCTGGGCGATGGGCCTGAAGCTCTTTCTGCTCGTGCATCTGCCGATCACGTTGGTGGCCGCCTCATTGGGTGTCTGGTTCTTCTACGTGCAGCATCAGTTCGAACAGACGCACTGGGACTCGGGCAAGGACTGGTCGTTCCATGCCGCCGCCCTCCACGGCAGCTCGCATTACGATCTGCCGCTCGTCCTGCGATGGCTCAGCGCGAATATCGGCGTCCATCACGTCCATCATCTCGCGAGCCGGATACCGTTCTACAGGGTTCCCGAAGTCCTTCGCGAGGTCCCTGTGCTCGCCCAAT
>DAINCA010000165.1:0-4346 GCA_036732645.1 Allosphingosinicella sp. | reverse complement strand
GCCGCTAGCCGTCATTCGGCCCTGTTCTCGGCCGACGTCGAGGTTTCGCTCAAATTCACGTCCGACGCGGAAGTCAAAAGCCTGAACGCCGCTTGGCGCGGCAAGGATCGGGCAACGAACGTCCTGTCCTTTCCGATGGTGGAGGAAGAGGATCTCGCCGGCGCCCATCTGCTCGGCGACGTCGTCCTGGCGGCTGGAGTCTGCGCCGCCGAGGCCGCCGAGAAAAGGGTTCCGGTGGAAACGCATGCGGCGCACCTGGTGGTGCACGGAACCCTGCATCTGCTAGGTTATGATCACGAGACCGGCGAGGACGACGCCGAGGCGATGGAAGACGTCGAACGGCGAGCATTGGCGGCGATCGGGATCGCCGATCCCTACCAGGTCACAGAGGTGCACTCCCTAAATGGATGACGACAGTAATGGTCCGAGCGCGAATGGACGTTCGTTCTGGAGAGGGCTGAGAACCTTCCTGTTCGGCGAGGATAGCGAGGCGACCCTTCGCGACGAGATCGAGGAGGCGATCGAAAATCGCGAGGGAGAAATCCCCAGGGTCGGCGATCTCTCGCACGTCGAGCGCCAGATGCTCCGGAACATCCTCCACTTCGGCGAAAAGACCGCGGGGGACGTCGCCGTCCCGCGCGCCGACATCATCGCCGTACCGGTCACCATGTCGTTCGAGGGTCTCGTCGCCGCCTTTGCCGAGGCGGGTCACAGCCGGCTTCCGGTCTACGAAGACAGCCTCGACACCGTCATCGGCATGATTCACGTCAAGGACGTTTTCATGATCCAGGAGACGCCCGCCGACGCGCCGGAGGAAATTCGGGATCTGATCCGGGCGCCGCTTTACGTTCCGGAATCGATGGGCGTGCTCGATCTGCTCGCCCGAATGCGGGCTCAGCGCGTCCACCTCGCCATCGTTGTCGACGAATTCGGCGGCACCGAAGGCCTGCTGACGATCGAAGACGTCGTCGAGGAGATCGTCGGCGAGATCGAGGACGAGCATGACGAGGAGCTGCCTGGCCTTCTCATCCAGCTCGACGGTGGGATCTGGGACGCCGATGCGCGAGCCGAACTCGAAGACGTCGCCGAGACGATCGATGCCCGGCTGGGAGCCGTCGAGGAGGATGTCGAGACTCTCGGCGGACTCGCCTTCGTGCTCGCCGGCCGAATCCCGCAAACCGGAGAGATACTGGAGCATCCGAGCGGCTGGCGGCTGGAGGTGACGGAGGGAGACACCCGACGCGTAAGCCGGTTGCGCCTCCACGCTCCCGAAGAAGGCGCGATCGTCGAATAGCCGAGGTTCGCTCTTCGGTCCTGTTGCGAAACAAGATTGCCGCCGGCCGCGCGCCGTGACAGCGTGAGTGCATGGATTTCGAACATCTGAAGCTCGAGCACAGCCCCGCCGCGGTTGCGACTATCACCCTCAACCGGCCCGACTCGCTCAACGCGCTCAACGCGGCGACCGTCGACGAACTTCGACGGGCCGTCGAAAGTCTCGCCGGATCGGGCGCGCGCGCCTTGCTGATCACTGGTGCAGGTCGCGGTTTCTCCAGCGGCGCCGACCTCGCCGGCGGCGGGGGCGGGCTGCCGGAGGATGCCGGCATGGCGCTCGAGAAGCATTTCAATCCGCTGGTCGAGGCGATCTTCGCCCTCGACATTCCGGTCGTCGCGGCAGTCAACGGACCCGCCGCCGGCGCCGGCTGCTCGCTCGCTCTGGCGGCGGATATCGTCATCGCCGCCCAGTCGGCTTATTTCCTCCAGGCCTTCGTCAATATCGGCCTCATTCCCGACGCTGGCGCGACCTGGCTGCTGCCGCGCCTGGCCGGCCGGGCGAGGGCCATGGAAATGATGATGCTGGGCGAGCGGATATCCGCCGAGCAGGCGGCACAGTGGGGAATGATCAGCCGGATGGTCGCCGACGAAGATCTGGCTTCCGAAGCGGTGGCGCTCGCCACCCGGCTTGCTCAGGGCCCGACAGTGGCGCTGGGCCTGATCCGCAAGCTCATGAGGGAATCGGCAACCCTGCCGCTTTCCGAAGCGCTTGCGTCGGAACGGATAGCTCAGCGCGAAGCGGGCAATACAGCGGATTTCAAGGCCGCGATCCTGGCCTTCCTCCAGAAGCGCCAGCCGCGCTTCGAGGGCCGGTGAATTCGGGCCTGCGGCGGGCAAATCCCTCTAGAAGAGACCCGGTACCTCGCGCTGGGCCGTGCTCGGCCGTTCCGGAGTGACCAGCTCGCGCCCGACCACGGCAGCGCCGGTGATTCCGCCGATCGCGGAGCAGGGTCGTTGGGCCAGGAAATCCAGTGCCCGGGCGATAGAGGCCTCTCGCGCGTCGCCCAATGGGAAGGCGAGATCGTCGCCGGCCCGGCAGCTTGCCTGCACCGTTCCCGCGAGCCCGCTGAAATAATTGCCCTGGTGGTCGCGATTCTCGGTGGCGAAGGCGACCACTCGAAGTCGATCGTCGCACTGGGTACGGTCGAGGGCGATCTGCCCGACCGGTTTCCCGTAGGTGTTCGATCCCACCAGAGCGGCCCGGTTGCCGAGATAGGGGATGAAGGCGTTGATCACGAGTTCGCTCGCCGAGGCAGTTCCGCCGGTTCCGATGAAGGCGATCCGGGTGGGTGAAACCGACTGCGCCAAAGGCTGGAAGAAGCGGGTCTGATTCTGCGCCGACTTGCTCGAGCGGAAGGTCGTGTAGCTCAGCACGTCGGAGGCGGTTCGGTTACCGCCCATCAGATCGCCCATCAGTTCGGCGATCGAGACCAGGCCGCCGCCATTGTAGCGAAGGTCGACGATGATCTCCGTGATACCCTGTGCCCGGAAATCGGCGAAAGCCTGGCGAAGGGCCGGATCGGCGCTGCTGATGAAAGTGCGCAGATTGAGATAACCGACACGCCGTCCGTTATCGTCGAGGATCCGGCTGCCATAACGGGTCGAAACCGGCAGCAGCTCGTAATCCATCTTGGTGACCGTGACGTCGCGGGTTCCGGCGGCGTTGGTGATCCGAAACACCCGCGTCGTTCCCGCGGTCGAGGGGCCGATCGCATTGTCGATCCCGCCTTGGCCCTCCGCGCCGATGATTGCGGCGATCGTCCGGAGATTGTCCGCCGACGTGCCGATGGCGAGTATCTCCGTCCCGCGATCGATGCCGGCGGCAAGCGCCGGCGCGCCCTCGAAGGCCTCCGCCACGAACAGTCGCTGCTGGGCGGCATCGTAGGACAGTCTGAAGCCGAAGCCCGCCGTCGCGCCCGACGCATAATAAGCATTCTCTTCGGCGATCGACGTCAGATAGGTGAAGTAGCGATCGCGACCCTGAGAGCGGGCAGTGCCAGTGAGAAAATCGATATAAGCGGAGACGGTGGTAAAACCGGCGGGGCTGGGATTGGCCGGAAGCGTCTCCGGAAACAGATACCATTCGTTGAGCTGTGCCGCCGCCCAGTTCTGCCGCTCCCCGATGCTGCAGCCATTGCCGGTAACCGGCGGGTTCGGATTGGGCGTTCCACCGGTTGGAGGGGGTGGGGGGCTGCTTCCGCCGCCGCCGCCGCATCCCGCCACGAGGGCCAGAATGCCCAACGCCGCCCCCAGATTCTTCCTCCGCATATCAAGAGATTAGCAGAAGCCGTCATGGGCGCCAGAACTAATTCAGCGCGCGGGTGGCAGGGGCATCGATGTCGGCGTGAAAGCGGCAATTGCCGTTGAGAGCGGTTGCCGGCCGACGGAACGCCGGCGGTGAATGAGCCGCGCGATTGCCTCGCCTGCCGGTCGCGAATAAAGCCGGCTGATGGCGACGACGATCGAAGAACTTGAGAAAAGACGCGAGCAGGCGCGGCTGGGCGGCGGCGAGAAGAGGATCGAGGCCCAGCATTCAAAAGGCAGGCTGACCGCGCGCGAGCGGCTGGCGGTCCTTCTCGATCCCGGATCGTTCGAAGAATATGACATGTTCGTCGAGCATAATTGCGCCGATTTCGGGATGGAGACGCAGAAGATCCCCGGCGATGGCGTCGTCACCGGGTCAGGCACGATCAACGGCCGGCTGGTCTACGTCTTCGCCCAGGATTTCACGGTGTTCGGTGGATCACTTTCGGAGCGCCATGCCCAGAAGATCTGCAAGGTCATGGACATGGCGATGAAGGTCGGCGCGCCCGTGATCGGCCTCAACGACAGCGGCGGCGCCCGAATACAGGAAGGGGTGGCAAGCCTCGCCGGCTATGCCGAGGTCTTCCAGCGCAACGTCCTCGCTTCCGGAGTCGTGCCTCAGATCAGCCTGATCATGGGGCCCTGCGCAGGCGGGGCGGTCTATTCGCCGGCGATGACCGACTTCATCTTCATGGTGAAGGATTCGAGCT
>DAINCA010000164.1:0-4365 GCA_036732645.1 Allosphingosinicella sp. | reverse complement strand
AGAAACCGCAATAGATGCACTTGGTCATGTCGATGTCGTAGCGCGTGGTCCGGCGACTGCCGTCCTCACGCGGCTCCGCCTCGATCGTGATCGCCAGCGCCGGGCAGACGGCTTCGCACAGCTTGCAGGCGATGCAGCGTTCCTCGCCGTTCGGATAACGGCGAAGCGCGTGCTCCCCGCGAAACCGCGGCGAGATCGGGTTTTTCTCGTAAGGATAGTTGATCGTCGCCTTCGGCTTGAAGAAATATTTCAGCGTCAGCCAGTGCGCGAGCACGAACTCCCAAAGGAAGAAGGACTTGATCCAGTGCGCTACCATGGCAGCAATCCGTCGCGTTGCGCCATCAGATATCCCGAGACGAGGAATACCCAGATCAGCGAGATGGGGAGGAATATCTTCCAGCCGAGCCGCATCAGCTGGTCGTAGCGGAAGCGAGGCACCGTCGCCTTCACCCACGAGAAAATGAAGAAGAAGGCGAAGATCTTGACGAAGAACCAGATGATTCCGGGAACCAGATAAAGCGGCGCCCAGTCGATCGGCGGCAGCCAGCCGCCCCAGAACAGGATCGCATTCATCCCGCACATCAAGAGGACGTTGCCATATTCCCCCAGCCAGAAGAGCGCGAAGCTCATCGAGCTATATTCGGTCTGATAACCGGCGACGAGCTCGCTCTCGGCCTCGGTCAGGTCGAACGGCGCTCGAGCCGTCTCGGCCATCGAGGAAATCAGGAAGATCACCGCCATCGGCAACAGCAAGGGATTAAAACCGAAGCCGTTGATGATCCCGAAGATGTGGCCGCGCTGGGCCTCGATGATCGCCGACAGGTTGAACGACCCCGCCCAGAGGATCACCGGGATCAGGACGAAACCGATCGAAACCTCGTAGGAGACCATCTGAGCAGCGGCACGCAAGGCGCTGTAAAAAGGATATTTCGAGTTGGAAGCCCAGCCCGCGATAATCACCCCGTAGACGCCAAGGGACGAGATGGCGAGGAGGTAGAGCAAGCCGACGTTGATATCGGCCAGGACTATGTCCTCGCCGAACGGAATCACCGCCCAGACGATCAGGGCAACGGTGAAGGTGATGATCGGCGCGATGATGAACAGACCGCGATTGGCGCCGGAAGGAACGATCGTCTCCTTCAAGAAGACCTTGAGGCCGTCGGCGAAGCTCTGAAGCAGCCCAAACGGTCCGACGACGTTGGGACCGCGCCGAAGCGCCATCGCCGCCCAGATCTTGCGGTCGGCATAGATGATCATCGCCACCGCCAGCATCAGCGGCAAAGCGATCATGAGGATCAGGATCAGGGTCGCGAGGAACCAGCCGAACCCCTCCCCCATCCAGGTGCTCTGGAACCACTCGGTCATTCCGCCGCCTCCGCGATTTCGGCACCGTGGAGGATCTCGGCCGAGCAACGCTGAAGCGTCGGTGAGGCGCGTGCGATCGGATTGGTCAGATAGAAATCATTGATC
Organism: Allosphingosinicella sp.; assembly: GCA_036732645.1. Classification (GTDB taxonomy): domain Bacteria; phylum Pseudomonadota; class Alphaproteobacteria; order Sphingomonadales; family Sphingomonadaceae; genus Allosphingosinicella. The sequence continues at coordinate 2,895 of DAINCA010000164.1, read as the reverse complement.
GGATAGGTCAAAGCGGTGCCGCTCGGGATCTTCACCTTCTCGAGTGTGGGCGGCGCCCAGTCGAAAGGCACCAGCCCCGGATGGCTGAAATCCGGATATTCGGCGAACAAGGCGCTTCGAAGCGCCGCGAAACTGTCGAACGGAAGCGTCTTGCCGATGGCGTCCGAGAGCGCTCGAAATATCGCCCAGTCCTCACGAGCGTCGCCTGGCGGATCGACCGCTTTTTCCGAATATTGGACCCGACCTTCGAGATTGACGTAGATGCCGTGCTTCTCGGTATAGGCTGCCGCCGGCAGAATGACGTCGGCCTCGTGAGCGCCGCGGTCGCCATGGTGGCCGACATAGACCTTGAAGCTTTTCGAGAACGGCGAAAGATCGGCCTCGTCGGCGCCGAGCAGGAAGAGCAACCTGGGCGCCGCTTCCGCCAACGCACCGACCCCGCCGGCTTGAGCGAACCCCAGCATCAGGCCACCGGTACGGGCCGCTGCGGTGTGAAGGACGTTGTAGCCGTTCCAATCGCCGCGGACGAGGTTGAGCGAGCCGACAAGAGCCAGGCTGGCCGCCTGGCCGCCCGGGACCTTCAACGCAGCGCCGCCGACGATGACGGCTGGACGCTGCGCGGCGCCAAACGCCTCGGTAACGCTCTTGGGTAGATCGGCGATCAGGGACAGATCGTTGCCGAGTCGCTCGACCGGATAGGTCAGATCCACGTCCGGACCGATCAGGAACACCTTGGCGCCTGACTTCACGGCCTTTCGAATTCGCGTGTTGACCAACGGCGCTTCCCAGCGCGGGTTGGTACCGACCAGCAGGATGACATCGGCGGTTTCGATCCCGGCGATGGTGCTGTTGAAATTCACCGCCGCGAGGTTCGAAATATCGTAGTCGAGCCCGGTCTGGCGCCCTTCCAGCCGGTCCGAGCCGAGCGCGTTCACCAGCTTCTTTGCGGCGTAGAGCGTTTCGACATCGACCAGGTCGCCGGCAATGGCGGCGACATTGCCCTTGGCCTTCTTGGCGACCTCGGCAATCTTCTCGAACGCTTCCGTCCAGCTTGCCTGGCGAAGCTTGCCGCCATCCCGAAGCCAGGGCCGATCGAGCCGATTGCGCAAGAGGCCATCGACCGCATGCCGGGTCTTGTCGTGCGCCCATTCCTCGTTGACGTCCTCGTTGAGACGAGGAAGCGCCCGCATCACCTCGCGCTGGCGGCTGTCGAGGCGGATATTGGTGCCGACCGCGTCCATGACGTCAATCCCCGGCACCTTGCGCAATTCCCAGGGTCGAGCCTCGAAGCTGTAGGGCTTGGACACGAGCGCACCGACGGGACAGAGATCGACGACGTTGCCGCTCAATTCGCTGGTCAGGGCCTGTTCCAGATAGGACGTGATCTCCGCATTCTCGCCCCGGCCGATCATGCCGATCTCTTCCACTCCGGCCACCTGCTGGATGAAGCGGACGCAGCGGGTGCAGTGAATGCACCGGGTCATGATGGTCTTGACGACCGGGCCCATATATTTCTCGGTCACCGCCCTCTTGTTCTCGGTGAAGCGGTTATGGCCCCGGCCATAAGCCATGGCCTGATCCTGAAGATCGCATTCCCCGCCCTGGTCGCAAATCGGGCAATCGAGCGGATGGTTGATGAGAAGGAACTCCATCACGCCCTCGCGCGCCTTGCGGACGGCGGGCGTCATGGTCGAGATTTCCTGGCCCTCGGTGGCCGGCAGAGCGCAGCTCGCCTGCGGCTTCGGCGGTCCCGGCTTCACCTCGACGAGGCACATCCGGCAATTGCCGGCGATGGCGAGCCGCTCGTGATAGCAGAAGCGCGGAATTTCCTTCCCGGCCATTTCGCAGGCCTGGAGCACGGTCGCGCCCTGCGGGACCTCGACTTCGATCCCGTCCACCTTGACCTTCGGCATCAGCGACGCGCCTCCGCCTGGTCGGTCGTCTCATTCAGCTCACGAAGCGCCGCCGTCGCCAGCACCGAGCGCAGCCCCGCGGGCGTTACCTCGATCGGGCGGCCTCCGGCGCAGGCGGACATCACGGGATTGAGCGACTGGGAAGCGGCGGTTTCCGCATCGCTCGCCACGTCGGTTTCGAACAGACGCGCGACATCGTCGGGGACCGAGCGGACGACGCAGATCGCCGCCTGGTCCGTCGGGGAATATGGACGCGACGCGGGACGAAGCGCAGCGCGGGCGAGGCGCGCGTTGAGCGGCTCTGCATCGCGTTCGATCAGGCGCTCGGCGATCGCACCCGCGAAAAGAAGGTTGCCGGAGCGCATCGTTCCGCGCTGGCGGAAACAGTCGTCATGCGAACTTGCCAGCCGTTCGAGGCCTCGATCATAGCTTCGGCTGGTGAAATCCCGGCTCAGGACGTCGCGTGCGACGACAGCGGCGCGGTCGGCCACGCAGGCGCCGAACGCCTGGATGGCGGCCCTCGCCTCGGCCGTCGGCGGCGCGGAATCCTCGTAATAAAGATCGTGAGCCGGTGACAATGTCCGCTCCGGCCTGAACACCGTGTTCGGATCCTCGTCGCCGCGATTGGGCGAAGGCGGATTCTGCATGATCAAAGCAATCGCAAGAAGGAGCGCTTTCATTCCGCGGCCTCCAAGGTTCGGCCCTGGCGCTCCTGGATGCGCCGCTCGAGCTCCGGGCGATAATGACGGATCAGGCCCTGGATCGGCCAGGCGGCCGCGTCGCCAAGGGCGCAGATGGTATGGCCTTCGACCTGCTTGGTGACGTCATAGAGCGTGTCGATCTCGTGGATGTCGGCATTTCCCTCGACGAGACGCTCCATTACTCGCCACATCCAGCCCGTACCTTCTCGGCAGGGCGTGCACTGGCCGCAGCTCTCATGCTTGTAGAAATAAGAGATACGGCTGATCGCCTTCACGACATC
>DAINCA010000163.1:0-4378 GCA_036732645.1 Allosphingosinicella sp. | reverse complement strand
GATCCTCCCCGGTACGGGGAGGGGGACCAGCCGGAGGCTGGTGGAGGGGCTGCACAACCCTACGAGACTGCCATGCTGAATGGCACCGCTGAGGCCGTCGGCAAAGCACGCCGGCTGCGGGCAAACATGTCTCTCCCCGAGGTTCTGCTCTGGCGCGAGCTTCGGAAGCGACCCTCAGGACTCAAATTTCGTCGCCAGCACCCAGCCGGCCCTTACATTCTGGATTTCGCTTGCGTTCAATCGAGGCTGGCCATCGAGATCGACGGCGAAGCCCATGACCGATGCCAAGCACAAAAACACGACGAAACGCGAGACGAGTGGCTCGCGAACCAAGGCTATCGCACCCTGCGAATAGCCGCTCGCGAAGTACTTCGAGATGTCGAAAGCGTCGTGAATTGGCTGGTCGCGTCTAGTCGGGAGCAGCCCCTCCACCGCCAGGCTGCGCCTGACGGTCCCCCTCCCCGTTCCGGGGAGGATCCATGCTGAAGTCCCTCCTCATCGCCAACCGCGGCGAGATCGCCTGCAGGATCATCCGCACGGCGCGCCGGCTGGGCGTCCGCACCGTCGCCGTTCATTCGGACGCGGACGCGAAGGCCCTTCATGTCCGCGAGGCGGACGAGGCGGTTCACATCGGCCCGTCGCCGGCACGGGAGAGCTACCTCGTCGGCGAGCGGATCATCGCCGCGGCCCGCGAGACCGGCGCAGAAGCGATCCACCCGGGATACGGGTTCCTTTCGGAGAATGCCGATTTTGCGCAGGCCGTCATCGATGCGGGCCTGGTCTGGGTCGGCCCACGGCCGGACTCGATCCGGGCCATGGGGCTCAAGGACGCCGCCAAGTCGCTGATGATCGCGGCGGGGGTCCCAGTCACGCCCGGCTATCTGGGCGAGGACCAGGCGCCGGAGCGACTTCAGCGGGAAGCTGACGACATCGGCTATCCGGTTCTGATCAAGGCGGTCGCCGGCGGTGGCGGCAAGGGAATGCGCCGGGTCAACTCGGCTGGCGAATTCCAGGACATGCTCCAGAGCTGCAAGCGCGAGGCCGCTTCCTCTTTCGGCGATGACCGGGTTCTGATCGAGAAATATATCGAGCGGCCGCGCCATATCGAGGTGCAGGTGTTCGGCGACACGCATTCCAATGTCGTCCACCTGTTCGAACGCGATTGCTCGCTGCAGCGACGTCACCAGAAAGTGATCGAGGAGGCCCCCGCCCCCGGAATGGATGATGCGACCCGCGCAGCCGTCTGCGAAGCGGCGGTCAAGGCGGCGAAGGCCGTGGATTATGTCGGAGCGGGGACGATAGAGTTCATCGCCGATGCGTCGGAAGGCCTTCGCCCGGATCGGGTCTGGTTCATGGAGATGAACACCCGCCTCCAGGTCGAGCATCCGGTGACCGAGGCGATCACCGGCCAGGACCTCGTCGAATGGCAGTTGAGGGTCGCGAGCGGGGAGACGTTGCCGGCCCGACAGAACGAACTGTCGATCTCGGGCCATGCGATTGAAGCGAGGCTCTATGCGGAGGACCCGTCGACCGGCTTTCTTCCCTCGACCGGACGGCTGGACCATTTCGTTCTGGAAGATGACGAGCAGTCTGTTGGCTCCGGCATTCGGATCGACAGCGGCGTCGAGGAAGGCGATCGCATCGGCCCTCATTACGATCCAATGATCGCCAAGATCATCGTTCATGCGGGTCGACGCGATCAGGCGATTGCCGACCTTGCCGGGCTGTTGTCCGGTATCGAGGTGTGGCCGGTGAAGACCAATGCTGGCTTCCTCGCCAATGCCGTCCTCCATGGCGAATTCGGGGACGGTGACGTCGATACCGGCTTCATCCCGAGACATATCGACACGCTCGTGCCGCCGCCCGAGCCGGAAGAGGGGATCTGGCGGCTCGCGGCGGCGGCCATGGAAGCCGCTGAACATGGCTCGGGCGACAATCAGGACCCGTGGCAGCTCATGCCTGGCCTCCGCCTCAACCAGCCGGAAACGGAACGAGTCGCGATTTCGCATCGCGGCGAGACCAGGGTGATCGATCTCGCCGATGGCGGGCCGATGTCCGCCGGATCGGCCACTTTCGTCGACGAGCTCGTCGTCTTTCACCAGGGCCAGGCCTTCGGCTTCGATCTGCCCGGCCGGTCGGGCGCTTCCAGCAGCGTCGCCGGCGGTGACGGGTCGGTGATTTCGCCGATGCCGGGCCGCATCATCTCCGTCGAAGCGAAACAGGGGGAAAAGGTCGCGAAGGGGCAGAAGCTGCTCACGCTGGAGGCGATGAAGATGGAACATAGCCTCACCGCCCCGTTCGATGGCATGGTTGCCGAGCTGGACGCAAAGGAAGGCGCTCAGGTGAGCGAGGGAACGTTGCTGGCGCGGATCGAGAAAGCGGAGGGGAACTGATGCCGGGCCGTTTTTACGAGCAATGGACTTTGGGTGACCGTATCCGCCACCAGCCGCACAGGACCGTGACGGAGACGGATAATCTCCTGATCTCGACGCTCACCCACAATCCGCAGCCGCTTCATCTGGACGAGACCTATGCCGAGCAGACGGAATTCGGCCGGATCGTCGTCAACGGCACCTTCACGTTCGCCTTGTTGGTCGGTCTTTCGGTTGGGGACACGACGTTGGGCACGCTCGTCGCGAACCTCGGCTACGACAAGGTGCGAATGCCGAAGCCCGTATTCATCGGCGACACCCTTCGTGCGGAAACCGAGGTGATCGCTCTCAAGGACAGCCAGTCCAGACCCGAAGCCGGCATCGTGACGTTCGAGCATCGAATGTTCAACCAGAGGGACGAGCTGGTCTGCGTCATGGAACGCGCAGCGCTCATGCAAAGGCAGAAGGCATGAGTGGCTGTCCTCCCCGGAACGGGGAGGGGGACCATGGCGCACGGCGCCATGGTGGAGGGGGCCCCGCGATCCTCAATGCGCCCATCAGGACTGTAAAGCGCGCTCGACGGTTGCGGCGGGACATGAGCCCTCCCGAAGCGATGCTCTGGCAGCAGCTCAGGCAAAGACCGGGCGGCCACAAGTTCCGTCGCCAGTGTCCGCAAGGAGCCTACGCACTCGATTTTGCCTGCCTCGAAGCAAGGCTGGCCATTGAGGTAGACGGCGAAAGTCACGATCGAGGAGATCGCCCGGATAGAGACCGAGCCAGAGATGCCGATATTGCGGCGCGGGGTTTCGCCACACTGCGGATACCGGCAGGAGAGGTCTACCGGAACATGGATGGCGTCGTAGCAGGAATTGTCGAAGCTTGCCGAGCAGGGAGACCCCTCCACCGGCCAGCTGCGCCGGCCGGTCCCCCTCCCCGTGCCGGGGAGGAGAAGGGCTTATGAGGCTTCGCTCCATCTTGTTCGTGCCGGGTGACCGCCCGGACCGGATGGAAAAGGCGCTGAAGTCCGGCGCCGACGCTTTGATCCTCGACCTCGAGGATTCGGTCGCCCAGGCGGCCAAGCCGGAGGCACGTCGGATGGTTGCCGCCTTCCTCGCCGCCAACGAGGCGGCACGGATATGGGTCAGGATCAACGCCCTCGACAGCCCGGATGCCGACAGGGACCTTCAGGCCGTGCTCGGCGCTCATCCAGACGGCATCGTTCTGCCGAAGTCGGAAAGCGGCGCGTCGGTCGCCGAATTGTCGCGGCGGCTGACGGAACGGAATAACGTCACCGCCCGGATCCTCGCCATCGCGACCGAGACTCCCGCCGCGATTTTCGGCTTGGGCACTTATGGCGGCCACAACAGGTTAGCCGGCCTTACCTGGGGCGCGGAAGACCTCCCGGCCGCGATCGGCGCGGCTACCTCACGCGAGGAAGATGGGGCATTCACGGCTCCTTACGAAATCGTCCGAGCTTTGTGCCTGTTCGGCGCCGCTGCCGCCAATGTCGCCCCGATCGAGACCGTCTATCCAGCCTTCCGCGACCTCGACGGACTGGCGGCTTATGCGGGCCGGGCGCGCCGCGACGGCTTCGCCGGAATGATGGCCATTCACCCCGACCAGGTACCGGTAATCAATCGCGCCTTCACGCCCAGCGAAACCGAGCTCGCCCATGCCCGCGCCGTCATCGCCGCTTTCGCCGCCCATCCGGAGGCGGGAGCGCTGGCGCTTGACGGACGAATGATCGATCGCCCGCATCTCGTCCAGGCGCAACGCCTGCTCGCCGCCGCCGGGCCTTGAGCATAGTTCTGCCGCTGTGGCTGAGCGCGCCGCTGGCGCTAATGCTCGGGGCAATCGTGGGAAGCTTTCTCGCCGTCATCCTGATCCGCTGGCCGAAAGACGAAAGCGCAATCGGCGGGCGCTCGCGCTGCGACCGCTGCGGCGTGCGCCTGACGGCCGCCCAGCTGATCCCCATTCTCTCGTTTGCGCTCCAAAAGGGTCGCTGC
>DAINCA010000162.1:0-4424 GCA_036732645.1 Allosphingosinicella sp. | reverse complement strand
CGGTCGCGGCGGCCGGTGAGGATCTTGTGCGGATAACATTGGTGGCCGACGTCCCAGACCAGGCGGTCAGTCGGCGTGTCGAACACGTAATGGAGCGCCACCGTCAATTCGACGACGCCCAGGCCGGCGCCGAGATGGCCGCCGGTCACCGACACGGCCGAGATCGTCTCCGCGCGAAGCTCGTCGGCGAGCTGGCGAAGATGATCGCGATCGAGCGCGCGAAGCGCTTCGGGCGAGGTCACCAAATCGAGCAGAGGCGTAACGGGGCGATCGGTCATTCACTGTCCTTCCGGGCGGACCCCATAAGCGCGCCGACGGCCGAAGTCATGAGGAATAGATGATCTTATTCTGTCCGGCCCGGCTCACCAAGGCGGCAAAAGTGCCGTGACTTCAGTCGCCTTCGCACTCGCCGCAGCGGCCGCGAACCTCGATCACCGGCCGGTCCGGAGCGAAGCCGGCGGCCTTGGCGGCGTCGCGAACGCCGCCGGAAAGCAGATCATTGTCGATATGCTTGGTCTGGCCGCAATGGTCGCAGATCAGGAAGATGCAATCGTGAAGGCAATCGGGATGATCGTTGGCGACGTAGGCGTTGGCGCTCTCGACCCGGCGGGCGAGGTTCGAGCCGACGAACAGATCGAGGATCCGGTAGACGCTGTTGGCGGCGACCCGGCGGCCCTGGTCCTTCGAGACCTGGTCGGCGATGTCGTAGGCCGAGGCCGGGCGATCGAAGCTCGCCAGCGCCTTGAAGACGGCGGCGCGCATCGGCGTCCACTGCTCGCCCGACTTCTCCATCGTCGACTGCGCCGCATTGGTGAGATCGGAACCGTGGTGGCTGTGATGGACGTGCTGGGCCATGCGGGTGATGTAAGCCTTCGTTGGAGCTGGAACAAGCGGCTGGCGATCAGCTTCGAACCCTGTGCCGGGTGGAGAACTGGAACCTGAAACTGGTTCAGGGTGACGGCCCGTGGAGGCCGTCAGATCACCGCGCGGCGGTTGAGATCGTGGCCCAAAGCGAGGATCAGGACGCCGACGATCGAGTAGAGCGTGCCGCCGTCATGATGATCGAGGGTCAAGGCGCCGGCCATGATGCCGAGCCCGAGGCCGCCGATCGCCGCCGGAAGCATGAAGCCATGCTCCCGGATGCCGCGGCCGAGCCCGAGCAGGCCGAGCACGAGGGCGAGCATCATTCCGACTTCGTGGATGATCGGATCGAGAAGGACGCCGCCGGCCGAAGCCAGCATCGCGACGAACACGGCGCTCGCCACGCAATGGATGAAGCAGAAACCCGACAGGCCGATGGCCAGCCGGTCCAATGCTCCATTCCTGGCGATGCTTGCGAACATGCGATTCCCTTCGTGAGGCCGTTTTATAGGCCTCGATTGGTGAAGATACAACATCACATGCGGAAAAATGTTCCGGGTCGTCGTCTTCCGCAGCCGAGACGGCTAGCGCACGGCCTCCTCGATCTGCGGCAGCATGTCCGGGGTGACCTTTGCCTCGACCGCGGGCAGCGGCTGCTGTCCCCGCTCGCCGTTCGCCCCGATGTCCCGGAGCAGGGCCTTCATCTCGGCGATCTCGCGGACCTGACTCGTGATGATCTTGTCCGCCAGCTCGCGAACGCGAGGATCGCTGATGCTCGCCTTGCGGGCATTGTTGATGGCGATCGAGTGATGCGGGATCATCGCCTTCATGAAGGCCGAGTCGCCGACGAGGGCCTGGCCGCGATTGATTGCGAGCAGTCCGACCGCGGCCAAGGCGGCGACCACCAGCACCGCGACTTTCGCGCCTTGGCCCGGATACATCTTCCACATGAATCCGAGCATCACGACCGTCATGACCGCGCCCATGATCAGGGAAGAGAGCAGCCTGTTGAGGCTGAACATGGCGTGGTCGGCGGAATAGACCAGCTGATACATCAGGAAAAACATGATGATCGTGGAAGTCGCGATCATCGCCGCGAATCGTCCCCACCCCATCTTCATCTCATGATGCTGTTCCACACGGCGTCTCCGATTGTTCGGGAAAGAAGATTAACCGATCAATGCGGGAGCGGTTTCAACCGGAGCGATATCCGCTTTCGACTCATTGTGGACCTTTGGGCTAGGTCGACCCTCGAACATAACGTGAGTCGCGAACCTGCAATCAGGCCCGAGTCTCGCTCCTGAAGTCAGGCTGCGCGTCCGCCTGCTGCCAGTAACGCTCGAGTCCAAGGTCCTGGACCAGCCTTTGGAAACGCGGGTCGGCACGCATCGCGCGTGCGGGTGGCATGAACAGGAAGGCGGTGGAGCGTTCGTTCAGGCTGACATCGGGGGTCCGGCCCGGAGGTACTCTCACGTCCGGAATGGCGAAACCCCGCGAGAAATAATAAGCGTCGGCCAGCATGAAGGCCTCGTCGACCCGGTCGAGCGCAGCGAGGACCTGGATGGCATAAGGTGCCGAACCGGCAGCTTCACGGGCCCGGCGGATCTGGCCGTCAGCGACCGCGGCCGAAATTGCCGGGCTCTTGCTCTCCAGCGCCCCGGCCAAAGTCACGATCTCCTGCACGTCCTCATCCGACACGTTGGCCGGTCTCCGGTCGACATCCTGAGCGAAGGCGACGGCCGCGCTCTCGCGGCCGCTGAACAGGAGCATGTTCACGTGCACGAACCAGATGGAGGGATTGGTCGCATAGATAGTTATGGCCTCGTACATGAGGCGATCGGCTTCGTCGAGCCTTCCGACACCCCACAAGGACAGGTGATCGAAAAGGAATTGGGTAGCCGTAGGCCCGATCCTTCGGACCTGCGCGAAACGCGAAGCCGCTTCCGTCAGCCTGCCGACCCGGGTGTGAGCGAGGGCAAGACTATAGTTCACGCACCATTTTTCCGGCTGCTCCTGGAGACCGCGCGCGAAGACCCGCTCCATCGAAAGCCAATTGCCCATCAGCGGCCTGGCATAAGCGATCGCGCACCTGCCGTAAGCGTTTCCCGGTTCCAGCTCGAGCGCGCGATGCCCCGCCTCCCGGGCGCGCGCGCGGAGAGATTCACGTTCCGCGGCGCTCGCCCAGCCATGGGACCGATCGGCATAGACGCTCCCCAGAAAACCCCAGGCATCGGCATATTCGGGGGCCTTGGCGATGGCGCGCCGGTAAAGGCCGATCGCCTGCGAGCTGCCGTCGGCGGTTCCCTGAGTCCAGGCCTGCCAGGCGAGCACCATCATGAGATCGGCCTCCGCGTTCGACGGGGCCGCCTGGAGCTGCCGGTAGAGCAAGGCTCCGCCACCCGCGACGGCGGCGATACCGGCGGCCGACCCGGCCGCCATGAAGGCTCGGCGATTGAGTTTCGCCGGGGCCGCGGACTCCTCGTTCAGCGCCGTTGATCTAGCGTCGGCACCGCCTTCCAAGACCAAGCGGTAGCCGACCTTGGTCAGGGTCTCGATCGTGAAGATCCCCTTCCCAATCGTGTCGGACAATTTGCGCAGTCGCGACATCACCCGGGTGATGGCATCCTCGCCGACGATCCGCCCGGTCCAGCAGCGTTCGATGAGGTCGTCGCGGGTCAGGATCATTCCCCTGGACCGGGCCAAAGCGACAAGAACCTGCATGACTCGCGGCTCGAGAAATTCCTCGCGCCCATCGGGATGACAAATCCGGCGTGATCCGGGGTCGACGGTCAGAATTCCGAGGGCGAACGCCGGCTCGTGAGCGAGGGTGATCGCCCGAGTTTCCTGCGGCGCGCTCTCGTCCGATTCAAGTGGGCTGATCCGGCCATCCACGAAACCGCGTCCCTCCTGCAGCGCTGACGTTAAAGGGAATTTTCCCGAATGTTAAGGCCATGAGGAATGGCGATCGGAGAATCATCGGGACTCGGTCGGAACATCATCGGGTCGTCGTCCTGTCCTTAAGAGCTCCCGAGCGACATCTTCAGCTTCGAAGGGACCGTCCGATGCGGACAGTCTGATGGAGAGGAACGGAAGATGACAGCGAAGAAGATTATGGCGAGCGTCGCCCTGTTGCTCGCGGCGCCGGCAATGGCCCAGACCGACGGCATGCTCGGGCCCAGCTCGAGCGGCACTTTCGCCGTCAATGCCACCTACACGGCAGCTCCCGTCGACAATGTGCAGGTGTTCGGACTGGACAACATCAACTTCAACGAAACTTTCAACCTGTCCGACGTCCGCTTCCCTGTCGATGAAGTGCGCTTCTGCATGATCCGCGAGTCGAATGGCGGCAATATCGGGGTGACCGTCTTCGGCACCGTCACGCCCGAAAACGTGGGCCTGGGATTTGCGGTTCATAACAACGATTTGGGGAACCCCGCCAGTGTTCAGCTGGACATGAGCCTTCTTCCCCCGGGAGGGACATTTACCGGCCTTGTACAGGGTGAGGAAAGCCTATTCGTCGTCCCTGCAACCTGTTCGGAGGCGGACCCTAACCAATTCTCCGT
>DAINCA010000161.1:0-4467 GCA_036732645.1 Allosphingosinicella sp. | reverse complement strand
CGCCGGGACGAGCGAGCTCGGTAAGCCGATCGGCACAGGCCGAGCGATCGGCGATATGCTCGGCGGTCCGGTTGAGTGAGATCACGCCGGCGACGATGTCGGAGCTTCCGACTTCGCGGTTCGTCGTTCCGCCATAATAAACGGGATCGGGCATGATCAGGACGTCTTCCGCGCCCATATTGGTGGCGAAGGTCGCGACCAGTTCGTCCTTCATCGTTCGAAGCGGGCCATAACCGTGCGGCTGGAACATCATCAGCAGCCGCCCGGGGAAAGCGTGAAGGGTTCGCAAGGTGGCGGCGATCTTGTCGGGATTGTGACCGAAATCGTCGATCACCGTCACGCCTCCGGCTTCGCCGATCCGTTCGAACCGCCGGCGAAGGCCTTGAAACCCGCTCAGCGCCTCGGCCGCTTCCTCGAGTGGAACGCCGCAGGCTTCCACCGCCGTCAGAGCGGCGAGGGCGTTTTCCGCATTATGGCGGCCGGGGACCGCAAGCTTCACCGGCAATTTCCGATCTCTCCAGCGCGCCGTGAAGGCGATCGCGAACGGCTCTTCAATGATGTCGGTACCGAGCAGGTCGGCCGCGGGATCCCGGAAGGAATAGGTCCTCAGCCGCTCACCCGGGAGAGCGGCGGCGAGCAGCCTCGTCTCGTCATCGTCAAGATTGACGACGATCGTCTCGGACTTGGCGGCGAAATCGCCGAACAGGTGGCGAAGCTCGTCGAGCGACTTGTGGTCCAGGGTGATGTTGTTGAGCACCGCGACCTTCGGCCGGTAAAGCGCGATCGAGCCGTCACTTTCGTCAACTTCGCTGACGAAGACGTCGCCTTCGCCGACCAGGGCGCTCGCGAAGAGGGCGCCGGGGCTGACGAAATTCTTCATCACCGCGCCGTTCATCACCGTCGGGTTGCGCCCGGTGGCATGAAGGATCCAGCCGATCATCCCGGTGACGGTGGACTTGCCGCTGGTGCCGCCGACCGCGACCCCGGTTCCGGCGGCGTTGAACAGGGAAGCGAGGAGCTCCGGACGGGTGAGGCGGGTGGCTCCGAGGCTCGTCGCCTTGACCACGTCCGGCACGGTCTCCTCGATCGCCGCGGAGGTGACGAGGATCTGGTCGGGGCTGGTGAGTCCGGTCCCGTCCTGCGGATGAAGCGCGATTCCCCGGCTCTTCAGAAATTCGAACTTGGGCGCGAGCCGGCCCTGGTCGAGGGTCCGGTCCGAGCCGGCCACTTTATCGCCGCGCCCGGCGACGATCAGGGCCAAAGGCAGCATTCCGCTTCCGCCGATGCCGCAGAAGAAATAGGATTTGGTCTCAGCCATGGCGCCGCCCTATTGGTAACCGAACGCCATTTCAAACGCGGATGGGAGGAACGATGCGGATCGCGGTGGTGGCGCCAAGCTCGCGCTTCAGCGAACAGGCGGCGGACCGGGTCAGGTCGCTCGCTGCTTCGGACTTCCCCGAAGCGGATTTGGTCTTCCACCCGCAATGCTTCCTCACCAGCCATCATTTTGCGGGAACGGATTCGGACCGCGAAGACGCTTTGGTCGAGGTGGCGAACGATCCTGACATCGACGCGGTCTGGTTCGCGCGCGGCGGCTATGGCGCCTGCCGGATCGCCGAGCCGGCGCTCGCGCGCATGGGGCCGGCGGCGCGCGACAAGATCTACATGGGCTATAGCGACGCCGGCTATCTGCTTGCGGGGATGTATCGCTTTGGTTTCCCGATGCTGGCTCACGGGCCGATGCCGCAGGACATCATGCGCGATGGCGGCGAGGCGGCGGTGTCGCGCGCCTTGGCCTGGCTGACCCGGCGCTCCACCGACGCGCTCGAGCCGGGCCTTGAGCCCGGCCACCTTTATGCCGCCTTCAACATCACCGTTCTCGGGTTGCTTCTCGGCACAGAGCTCGAGCCCGACCTGGACGGCCATGTGCTCCTCATCGAGGAAGTATCGGAGCAGATGTACCGCACCGACCGGGCGATGTTCCATCTGTCGGGCAATCCGGGAATCCGGAAGATATCCGGGCTCCGGCTCGGCCGCTGCACCGACATAATCGAGAACGATCCGGACTTCGGACAAAGCGAGGAACAGGTCGTCCGCTACTGGTGCGAACGGGCCGGCATCCCGTTTCTCGGGCGTGCCGACATCGGCCACGATTCGGGCAATCGAGTCGTCCCGTTCGGCCCTAGCGGCGCGTTAACCTAGCTCAATCCACAGAAAAGCCGGTCAAGCCGTCGAAAAACGCCTTTTTCAGAGGGGGACACCCATTGCCAAGGCGGGAGATTTGCGCTCTATCGATGGCATAATTCCACAGGGAGGCAAGATATGGCACAAGGTAGGCAGAGCGGGTTGCAGCGTCCGGTTACGCCGTCGAAGGAACTTGCGACGATTACCGGGACGGACCCGTTGCCGCGCAGCCAGGTCGTCAGCAAGGTCTGGGACCATATCAAGAAGAACAATCTTCAGAATCCGCAGAACAAGCGCGAGATCGTCGCCGACGACAAGCTCCGTGCCGTTTTCGGCAAGGACCGCGTGACCATGTTCGAGATGAACAAGCATCTGTCGCGCCACCTCAGCTAGGTGACAGTGCCGGAGGCCACGTCCTCCGGGATCGACAAGAAGCGACTGCTTGCCGACTTGAGGCAGTTGGGCATCAGGCCCGGCGATCTGGTCATGGTTCATGCATCGCTTCGCAGGCTCGGCCTCGCCCGCACCCTTTTCGGTGAGGGCGGGGCCGCTCTGCTTCTGGACGTCCTCGACGAAGTCGTCGGTCCCGACGGCACGCTGATGATGACCCTTGGCAGCCAATATGAAATGGACTGGGTGAACCAGCGGCCGGTCGAGGAACGGGCCGATTTGCTTGCTGGCTCCGTTCCTCTGGACGCGAAATCGGCGCCGGCGATGAAGGATGTCGGCTGGCTCGCCGAGGCGTTTCGAACTCAGCCGGGGACGATCGTCAGTTCCAATCCAAGCGGCCGCTTCGGCGCTCGCGGCGCCAATGCAGAGGCCCTGCTCTCGGACCAGCCCTGGAACGATTATTACGGCCCGGGTTCACCGCTTCAGAAGCTGTCCGAGCAGAATGGGCGGATCCTCCGGCTCGGCGCCGATCCCGACACCGTGACGGCCCTCCATTATGCCGAATATCTCGCCCGGCTCCCCAACAAACGTCGGACACGCTGGGACTATCTCCTCCTCGCCGAAGGCGTCGCCACGCATGTCTGGATCGATTGTCTCGACGATAATCAGGGCGTCGCCGATTTTGAAGGCGAGGATTATTTCGCGGTCATCCTGAAGCGATATCTGGAACTGGGCCGGCATCGCAGCGGCCTCGTTGGGCAGGCGCAAAGCGAGCTGATCGACGCCGCCGACCTCGTCGCCTTCGGGACCCGCTGGATGGAGCGCAACCTGGTCTAGTCTGTCAGTCCGGCCGGTCGGGGCGCCAGCGAAGGCCGAGCCAGAGGGTACGCGGCGTCCCCCGCTCGATGATTCCCGCGCCGGAAATGCCGGCGACGACCCGCGTGTCGGTCAGATTCTCGGCCCGTGCCTCCAGCGCCAGCCGGCGGGTGAGGGGCCACGCCGCGAAGGCGTCGACGGTCAAGGCGTCGGGGATGAGCTCGCTGTTGAGATCGTCTTCATATTGGGCCCCGACATAACGCAGCCCGAGCGAGGCCGCCCGCCCGCCGGCGCCGGACCAGCCCACCGACGCGGCAAGGCTGTGGCGAGGCGACTGCGCCGGCCGCAGCCCGTCGAGAGGGAAAGCGGAACCGCTCGCTTTCACTTCCGCGTCGGCGAGGCTGTAGCCGGCCGTCAGCCGCCATGCTCCCAGATCGGCTGCGACGTCGAGCTCGATGCCGCGGCTGGTGACGGCGTCGACATTCTGCCGCTGGCGGAACTGGCCGGCGACGAAGCCGACGCCCGGAAACTGGCCCGGTCCCTCGCTTAAGGTGACGTTGGCGATCGCCTGCTCGAGCCGGTTGGCGAACAAGGTGAAGCCGATCCGGACCGGTGGCAGCGGCCGCCAGTTCAGCCCCGCTTCCGCGCCGGACAAACGCTCGGGTGTCAGTTCGGCATTGGCGGCGGTCGCGTCCCGTCCGACCCGGAACGGCCGATAAAGCTCGTTCAGGGTCGGCAGCCGCCAGCCGAGATAGGCTGCGGCGCGCAAATTGAGAGTTTCGCCCGGCTGCCATGCGAGGCCCGCCCGGCCGGTCGTCTCCCACCCGTTCCGGTCGGGGAAGGCGGTCGAGGTAAGTGGCGCGCCGGTCGCCAAAGTCCGCTCCTCCAGCCGGCCGTCAGTGATCGACCAGCGATCGAGGCGAACCCCGCCGGTGGCGATGAACGGGCCCTTTTCCAGGCTGGCCTCGGCAAAGGCGCCGATGGTCAGGGTTCGGCCGCCCGCGGTCCGGCCCCGGGTCGGAGCGCCGGCGACGAAGCTGAACAATTCGTTCGTTCGTCCGGACGTGTTTCGGAAAT
>DAINCA010000160.1:0-4491 GCA_036732645.1 Allosphingosinicella sp. | reverse complement strand
CATGCGAGTACCGGCAATCTCGACGCGCGCGGCGTCGGCGATGTCGACACTCTGACAGTGGCCGAATATCGCGCTTTGGGACGCACGCGCCGGTTCCTCTATCGGCTCTATCGCCACCCGATCGTCCTGTTCGGATTCGGCCCTTCTTATCTGTTCCTGCTCCGCCACCGACTCCCGATCGGCATGATGAAGAAGGGCTGGCGGCCCTGGCTCAGCGCGATGGGGACCAATGCCGGAATCCTTGCCGTTGGCGGCGCTCTTGTCTAGGCGATGGGCCTGAAGCTCTTCCTGCTGGTGCATCTGCCGATCACTCTGGTGGCCGTGTCACTGGGCGTCTGGTTCTTCTACGTGCAGCATCAGTTCGAGCAGACGCACTGGGATTCGGGCGATGACTGGTCGTTCCATGCGGCCGCCCTCCACGGCAGCTCGCATTATGAACTGCCGCTCGTCCTGCGCTGGTTCAGCGCGAACATCGGCGTCCATCACGTCCACCATCTCGCGAGCCGGATACCCTTCTACCGGCTTCCCGAAGTCCTTCGCGAGGTCCCTGTGCTCGCCCAATGCAGCCGGGTGACGATCGGCCAAAGCTTCGGCGCAATCCGTCTCACGCTCTGGGACGAGGAAAGAAGGCGTTTGATATCCTTCGCGGAAGCCCGGGCGCGGGCCTCGGATGAGGCATTTTCGCTATCACCCGGGGGCGCCGTCGTCTCTTGCGGTTGATGGTCGCGACCGCCGCCTTATGAACAAGCGGCGGCCGATGACCACGATTTCGCTCCGCATCAGCGGGCGGCGACGACGATCGATCCGCCCATCGCGAGCCGGGGATTTTCCCGCGCACGCTCGATCGCGCTGGCCATTTGCGGCCGTGCGCCGTTCCACGCCGAACGCTTGCAGACGTTCTGCACGAACGGGTGTTCGCCGTCATGGAAGCAGACGTCCTGCACCGCGCCGCTGACCCGGCGGGTGAGGGCACGCTCACCCTGGACGGTGGCGAGATCGAGATCACGGTAACTGACTCGCTGGGTGCGCGTCAGCTCGGTCTGCTGAGGGCTGGTGATGACGATATTTTCGCGGGCGGCCGCCGGACCGGCCGACAAGGCAAGGACGATACTGGTCGCCATGATGGAACCCACCAACGCGACGGATGAACTGAGCGGCTTCATGTCTTTTCTCCCTTTCGAACGGCCCACGAGGCGTATTTGAACGGGAGCGGCGATCGACGCAGCTTCGCTTCGACCAGTTTTGATTTTGGTTCGCTCAACCAACTTCGTCTTTCGACGTGCGGATAATGACTTCGACGAAACGCACGGCCAAACTCGGCCGGCTGTCGAAACAGCGACTCGGACGGACGCATTCGACTTTCGTCGACCGACACATGTTCAGGCTGAGTCTCGGTCCCGATCCGGCATATCGGGCCGGGTCGACTTCCACCCGAGCCAGGCCAGCAGGCCGCCGACGCCGGCGACCATGGCTACGACGGACCATGCCCGTCGCGTCCGTTGGTTCGTCCCGCCACTCTCAGGTTCATTACCGGTCGGACCGTCTGTCGATCGTTGATCACCCATGAAGCCTCCGCATTTCCCGGCCGGCGAGCCTCGGCAGCGGGTCTCGATATGGGAAGTCGGTCGCCGCCGGCAAACACCGTATCTCTCCTTATGGACTGGACGTGCGGCGAGGCCGACGACGAATCATGGAATGGATCAGGAGCACAAGATGAAAGTCACGATTGTCCTGGCGGGGTTGATGTTCGCCACCGGCGCGGCCGCGGCAGCCAATCCCCCCATCTCTCCGCCCGCTCAGCACCACCATCAGGCCGGGCCGCACGCCCAGTCGGAAACGCAGAGGCCCAATATGATCGCCACCCCACAATCGATCCAGACGGAGCATCACGAGCTTCACGAGACGCTCGCCAGCGCGAGCCGCGAGCCCGGCGATCTCGGCGCCGCTGCTCGCGGTCTCGAAGCCGCTCTGGCGCCGCATTTCCGGCGCGAGGAGGAAATCGCGACGCCGCCTCTGGGACTCCTTGCAGCGCTGGCGCACGGGCCGGCGACGGCGGAGATGCGGGCCGTTTTGCCGATGACCGAGGCGCTGGAACGCGAGCTTCCGCAGATGCTTCGCGAGCATCAGGGGATCGTCGAGGCGGCAGGCCGCTTCAGGGCGGCGGCCGAGACTAGTGGCCGTCAGGAATTTGTGCGCTTCGCGGACAATCTCGCCGCCCATGCGCGCCAGGAGGAGGAAATCCTCTATCCCGCCGCGGTCCTCGTCGGCCGTTACGTCGCCGCGACGGCGCCGCAAAGATAAAGGCACCGGCCGCCGGATCGGCAACGGCATTTCTCGGCCCGTCGGCCGTCACCGGCATCATCACGCAAACGATCGGAGAAAATCATGTCGAATACGCCGCACATTCTGGGAGAAGAGTTTCCCCACCAGATGGACCGGATCCACGAACTGAAGGTCTCGGACCCGGACTTCGCCTTGTTGCTGATGCAATATGACGCCGTGAACGACGAGATCCACCTCGCCGAGACCAACGTTCAGCCCGTCTCGCAGGATCATGAAAGCGAATTGCGCAAGCGTCGATTGTCGATCAAGGACCAGATCGCACAAGCCTTGGCAGGGGAGGCCTGAATTCCAGCGCCGGGGACGGAGCCCAACGCCCAGGTTTTTCGCGGCTTCAGCGGCCCGGCTGGAAAGGCTAAGGCAAATCATGATCGAGCCGCCTCGACGCATCCTGTTCGCCACCGATTTCAGCGGCCGCTGCGACCGGCCCCTCGAACGGTCGCTTCGGCTTGCGCGCCGCTGGCGCTCGAGCGTCGTCCTCCTCCACGTTCTCGAACCGCCTTCTTCGGATCTGACCGATGGGGAATGTCGCGCCGAGGAGGCCAGGATCGAAAAGAAGCTGAGATCGGAAGCCTTGGGCGCCGAAGTCGAGATCAGGACGATGATCGCCAAAGGCCCGGTACCGGCGACGATAGCAAGGGTCGCCGAGGAGACTGATGCCGATCTCATCGTGACCGGGGTAGCGCGCTACAACGGTTTCGGCGACTTCATCCTGGGAACGAACGTGGACCGGCTGGTTCGTCGGACCGACGTGCCCGTACTGACGGTCAAGGAGAGGGCCACGTCGGACTATCGCAACATTCTTGTCGCAACCGACTTCTCGAACTGCTCGGCCATGGCGCTCGAGGCAGCCGCGGGCTTCTTCCCGGACGCCGCCTTGAACCTGGCTCATGCCTATCAGGTTCCGCTCGAGCCGATCCTCGGCCGGGAGGCCCATGCCCCGGCGCTTCAGGCGGAGATCGCCAGGGAACTCGACGATTTCCTGAACAACGTTCATGTGTCGACCGAGGTTCGAGAGCGGATCGACATCCATGTCGATTATGGCGAGATTCGGCAGGTGATCGGCGGGCTCGTCGAATCGATGGAAATCGATCTGGCGGCGATCGGCACGCATGGCACACGCGGTTTCGTCGCGGCGACGATAGGCAGCGACGCCAAGAAGCTGCTTGAATCCCTGGCCTGCGACGTTCTGCTCGTCCCCGACGACATTCCGTAGGTCCGAGCGATCGGACGGACACGGAACGCAGGCCTTCCTCAGGATGAAGTCGCGCGATCCTTGGACATCGTCATCGACTCAAGGCCCGCATTCTCCAGTTTGAGGTGCTGGATGGTTACCGCATTGGCGTTGCCGTCGAGTTCGGGCACCGCCTGCAACTCGGAAACCCAGGCGTGCTTGACCTTGTATGCGGTCGCAAGCTGGCCGGCCTCGTCATAGACCTCGATGATCAGGTCCTTGCGAACGTCCTCCAATGAGTCATCGGCCGCAGGATCTTTGCTTTGGTCCCCGATCGTGCTGGCCCATCGCTCGAATTCGGGGTCGTGCGTGACTCCAAGTTCGAGTGTGATGGCCTCGAAGTCGCTGCGGCCGGGCGCCTTGCGGCTGGAACTCGGATCGCCGCCTTCCCGGTGACTCACCATCTCGGTCGTCCGCTTCAGCGCCGAGACCTTGCTCACGCCGGCGACATAACGGCCGTCCCACTTCACCCGGAACTTGAAGTTCTTGTACGGGTCGAGCCGCTGCGAGTTGACGCTGAATTCGGCCATCGCAACTTCCTTTCTCTTACACCGAGTGTTGGCCGGCCAATTGCCGGATCTTGATAATGACGAACTCGGCCGGCTTCAGCGGCGCGAAGCCGACGATGATATTGACGATACCGAGATTGATGTCGTTCTGCGTCGTCGTCTCCCGATCGCATTTGACGAGATAGGCCTCCCTCGGCGACGTCCCCTGGAAGACGCCCTGCCGGAAAAGGCCGTGCATGAAGGCGCCGACATTCAGACGGATCTGAGCCCAGAGCGGCTCGTCATTGGGTTCGAACACCACCCATTGGAGGCCGCGATAAAGACTCTCTTCGATGAAGAGGGCCGTGCGCCGCACCGGCACATATTTCCAGTCGGAGGCGGCCTCGTTGCTGCCGGGCAAGGTTCGCG
>DAINCA010000159.1:0-4497 GCA_036732645.1 Allosphingosinicella sp. | reverse complement strand
GATCTGACCATATGGCAGCAGCTGACGGTGATGCTGGTCTGCATCCTCGGCGGCATCGGCACCGCCGGCGTCCCCGCAGGCTCGCTCCCGGTGGTGGCCCTGATCCTGGCCATGGTCGGAATCCAGCCGGAGGCGATTGCTTTGGTGCTGGGCGTCGACCGCTTCCTCGACATGTGCCGGACGACGTTGAACGTCGTCGGCGATCTTGTCGCGGCCCAGGTTATCTCCGCGGCGGAGCCGGCCGAGGAACTCGCGCCGGTCGTGAGGGCAGGGGGCGCGGAAGCGGCGGAAGCCCACCCTTCCTGACGCGGCGCCGCTCGGACCTGCAAATCTCGACAGGCTATGCCGGTTCAAGCTCCCGCTGAACGACCTTGTCGGCCAAGGTCCCGTTGAGCTCGGCGAGATGATCGAACTCCGCCGTGTAAGTGGCGAGCCCCTGGCTTAGCGAGCGAAGCTCCGCGTCGAAGCCCTGCATTTCCGCTTCCGGGATCAGCGCCTCGACCTGGTCCCACCGCGACCAGCCCTCGCGCGGACCCATGCCGAGCATCTGGCCACGGCGGCTGGCGATCGCAGAGGTAACCCGCGAGGTGGCCGAGCTTGGGGCGATCACCGTCACTTTCATGACTGGCTCCAGCAAATGAGGCGAAGCCGCGGCGAGCGCCTCCGACATGCCGATTCGCCCAGCTGTGCGGAAGGCGATCTCCGAGCTGTCGACGCTGTGATAGGAACCGTCGATCAAGGTCACGAGGACGTCGACGACAGGGAAACCGAGAGGGCCTTTCGCCATCGCATCGCGAACACCGGCCTCGACCGCCGGGATCCACTGCTTGGGAACGACGCCTCCGGTGATCCGGTCCTGAAACTTGAAACCCTCGCCGCGGGGGAGCGGCTTTACCTCGATGACGGTGTCGCCGAACTGGCCATGGCCGCCCGATTGCTTCTTGTGACGACCGCGCTGGGTGACGGTCCGGCGGATCGTCTCCTTGTAGCCAATCGCCGGCGGACGCGAATCCACCGCCACGCCATATCGCCGCTTCAGCCGTTCCAGCGTGACCTTGAGACGCTCGTCATTGACGCCCTTGAGG
Organism: Allosphingosinicella sp.; assembly: GCA_036732645.1. Taxonomy (GTDB): domain Bacteria; phylum Pseudomonadota; class Alphaproteobacteria; order Sphingomonadales; family Sphingomonadaceae; genus Allosphingosinicella. Next base: position 3,412 of record DAINCA010000159.1, on the reverse strand, counting down.
CGCGTTTCGTGAAGGGCTTCGTCCTGCTCCCAGAGCAAAGCGCGATCCTCCTCGGTCAGCCGGTGCAGGGCTGTCGAAAGACGGACGTCGTCCTTGCGGTCCTTGGTCGCGATCGCGAGCGTGTAATTGCGATTGGGTTGCGGGAGCTCCGGTGCGGGGGGCGCCTTTCCGGACGCGAGCCACTGGCCTGCGCCAACGCCTTCCAGCTTGGCGATGGCGACGACATCGCCACTCTTCGCCTCCGACAATTTCGTCGTCTTGTCGCCCTGGAGGGCAAACAACGTCCCGATCCGGAGGGAATCGCCGTCCGGTCCCTTGAGCTCGGCCCCCTCCTTGAGGCCGCCCCCAAACACCCGCGCATAGGTAAGCCGGCCCATCGCGCCGCTGTTCGAGACCTTGAAGGCGAAGGCGCAGCCGTTCGACGCACCCAGCCGTTCCGCGGCCGCCGACGGATCCGGAACTTCGTGGCGAAGCGTCTTCAGAAGCCGACGGACTCCGAAATCCTGGGTCGCGGAGCCGAACAGGACAGGCACGATCTGCGCTGCGCCGGTTTCCTTCGCGAGGTCGGCGAACACCGTCTGCCGATCCGGCACCTCGTCCATCAGCAATTGTTCGAGCAGGACATCGTCATGGTCGGCGAGCTGTTCGAGCATGTGGCTTCGCTCGAGCGCTTCCCGATCCGCGAGATCGCCCGGTATCTCCTTTTGCTCCGAAGGTTGGCCGGGCCGGTAATAATAAGCCCGCTCGAGCGCGATATCGACGAAGCCCGAGATTTTTTCGCCGTCACGGATGGGAATCCAGCGGGCGATCAATGGCGACGCGCTCATCGGCTGAAGCGATTCGAGAAGTGACTGGATCGACCCGCGCGCATGATCGATCTTGTTGACGAAGATCATGTGGGGAATTCCGAGCGCTTCGAGCTGACGCAGGGTCGGTTCGGCAAGCAGAGCCCGGTCCGATTCCGGATCGACGACGACGATGGCCAAATCGGCGGCGGCTGCGCCAAGCGCGCCGTCGGCGGCGAATCCGACCGACCCGGGTGCGTCGACGATGGCGAAACGATCATCCATATAATCGAGGTGGAAAAGGTTGAGCTCGGTGGAGCCGCCGCGGGCGCGGGCTTCCGGAGTGAAATCGCCGACGCTGGTGCCATCGGCGACCGATCCTTGCCGGGGGATCGCTCCGGCCGCAAAAAGAAGGGCCTCGGCAAGGCTGGTCTTCCCCGCCCCGCCAGGCCCGACAAGAGCGATGGTCCTGGTGCCTGCAGCTCTACCGGGCATGAACGTCTCCTTCGTGTGCCGGCGGCACTCCGCGAAGACGACGCGGCGCCGCGTCCAGTGGGAAACTTTCAGCCTTCACGCATATGCAGCGAAGTTCAAGGGGGAATGGGAAGCATTGCCGCTAAACGGGGCTTAGTGGCGGCGGCCCGATCCTTCCGCCAGCCACGCGATCAAGGCGGCCCGATCCGCGTCGGATTCTAGGCCTGGAAATCCCATCTCCGTGCCGGGAGCCACCGCTTCGGGACGATGAAGGAAACGGTCCAGCAACTGCGGGCTCCATTCCCTTTGCTCGGCCGCGAGCCGCCGGAGCGCCGGCGAGTAATTGAAGTCTCGTTCCGAAGCGATCGCTCGGCCGACAATGTTGTTCAAAGTCGGTCCGGCGGGGGTGTTGGCGCCGGCGTCCAGGGAGTGGCAGGCAAAACATTGCCGATAGATGGCCTCGCCCCGAGCGAGATCGGGGGCGGTCGGAACAGCGCAGGCCGCTCCGGCCACGATGATGGTCAACAGCGCGGATGGGAACAGCTTCATCCGGCTGTGTCGATCACCATGATCCGGTCGAGACCCGATTCGGGCAGATAGATCCGGCCTGAGCTGCCGAGTATCTGTCGAACCTGCGCATTGTCGCCGCTTCCCGGGAAACGAGTCCAGCGCTCCGTCGAGGGATCGAATGACAATATGGCGTTGGCGCCGAAGTCGCTGATCCAGACGATATCGCGTTCGTCGACATAGACGGCATAGACGCGTGGCCTTTCGCCATCGGGCCGCCAGCTCTTCCATTCACCGGTGGCCGGGTTGAACCGGCTGAGCTGGCCGCCATTCCATTCCGATATCCACAAATGTCCCTGACTGTTTGACCAGACGCGCCGGGCACCCTGTTGCGGTGTCGGCGGCTCGATGATGGTCGCCGCGCCGCTCTGGCGGTCGATCCGGGCGAGATGGCTACCCGCGAGCGAGACATAATAAATGTCTCCCGACGGAGTCGCGGCGATCCCGTACGGGCCTCGCCCTTCGGGATCGCGCCACACTTCCAATGCGTCACGCCGAGGGTCGAGCCGGCCATAGACCCCGGTCTGGCCGGTGAACCACAGCACCCCGTCACCATCGAAGGCGGCCGTATTGAGGTTCGAGTCCGGAAACTCGGCCGGCAGGGGCCATGACCTGACGGCGTTTGTCGAAGGGTCATAACGCACGATCGCATTCAATCCGCTGTCGGTGATCCAGGCAGCTCCGTCCGGACCCTGGATCACGCCATGCGGCGCGGATCCTTCGCCGAGCGGAATCTCGCGAACAATGCCGGTCGCGGGATCGAGGATTCCGAGCACGCCGCGACGCTGGCCCGTATACCAGATCTTGCCGTCCGGGGCGGGCGCCACGTCATGGGGCCGTGAACCGGCGGGGACTTCGAAGACCCTGACATTGCCGGTGGCTGCAGGCGTCGCGCGAACGGGATTTGCCGTATCCGGCGCCGAAGCCACCTGGCCACAAGCGGGCAAGGCCGGGAAGCCGAGCATCAGCGCAAGCACGGTCAGTTTGAGCTTCATGGTTCCAACCTTTCGACGCGTTCGCTGTCTTTTAGCCGTCCCAGGCGGATCAAAACAGGTCTCCTGCCTTGCTTGCCCGCATCGCGCCGCTCGCTTACATCGCCGACATGACCTCCACCAACGACATCAGGCGCAGCTTCCTGGATTTTTTCGGCCGCGAAGGGCACTTTATCGTCCCTTCGGCACCTCTTGTGCCGCAAAACGATCCCACCTTGATGTTCGTCAATGCGGGCATGGTCCCGTTCAAGAACATCTTCACCGGCCAGGAAAGCCGTTCTTACGTCACTGCGACTTCATCGCAAAAGTGCGTTCGCGCCGGCGGCAAGCACAACGATCTCGACAATGTCGGCTACACTGCCCGCCACCACACATTCTTCGAGATGCTCGGCAATTTCTCGTTCGGCGACTATTTCAAAGAACAAGCGATCGTCCTCGCCTGGCAACTGATCACCCGCGAATGGGGGGTCAGCCCTGACCGGCTGACGGCGACCGTTTACCATACCGACGACGAAGCGTTCGATCTGTGGCGGAAGATCTCCGGTCTTCCGGAGAGCCGGATCATCCGGATCCCGACCAAGGACAATTTCTGGG
>DAINCA010000158.1:0-4521 GCA_036732645.1 Allosphingosinicella sp. | reverse complement strand
GCCAGTCTGCCGGTGGCAGCGCGCCGACTTTCGTCCCGCTTCTGCCGGACAGGTTCGGACTTGCGTCCTCGCCTGCCTGTCGGTTTTTTCAGACCGGGGTCCGAAGAACCGTTGGGCGCTTTTCGAAGCCTGCCGCTTTCGCATCCGCTAAAGGGCAAGCCCGCAGCTTCCGCCTGGCGGCGGCTTCGTCAGCCGCCCTGCCTTCGCTTTCCGCCCGTTGCCTGGTGAGACAAGGGCCGGCCGCTCCGGCTGTGGCTGGGAAGGCTACCATTCCGTTGCCGGAAGATCGTCTTGGCCACGGGTTGAAGCTGCCATTTAATCCGAGTCGGTCAAAGGGGAATCTGCCTGTGGATAACGAGGATAACGGGCATAACTTACGCCCTCGAAACGTTTCGGGCACGGCCGCGAATCGGGAGGCGTAATCCCCCGCTGCCGCCGATCCGGGCGCCGCCAACGCCCGGCTTGCGGCGGACGCGGCGCCCGCATAAAGGAGGCGCCAATCAATCTTCATTACTGGAGGAATTTCGCGGCATGGACGACCGGTTCAACACGATTGCGGGGTGGGTGCTCGGCGCCGGAATCGTCCTGCTCGGCGCCAGTCTCGTCACCGGCGAAGTGTTCAAGGCCGAGCGCCCCGAGCAGATGGGCTATCCGATCCAGGGCGTCGAAGAAGAAGGCGGCGAGGACGGCCCCGCCGAGCAGCCCATCGCTTATTATCTGCAGACCGCCGATGCCGCCGCCGGCGAAGCGGTGTTCCGCAAGTGCGCCGCCTGCCACACCGTCAACCAGGGCGGCGCCAACGGCCTCGGCCCCAATCTCTACGGAACGATGGGGGCAACGCTCGCCCATGTTCCCGGCTTCGCTTATTCCGATGCCCTTCGCGAGAAAGGCGGCAGCTGGGATTGGGACAGGATGAGCGAGTGGCTGACGTCACCCCGCAATTTCGCTCCCGGCACCAAGATGACCTTCGCCGGCCTCAGCGACCCGCAGGACCGCGCCAATTTGATGGCCTATCTCAATGCGCAGGGCGGCAATCTCACCATTCCGCCGCCGCCTGCGGCCTCCCCCGCCGAACAGGCCGCCGAGGCTTCCGACCAGCCCGCCGCTGGCGACATGGCGGAGCCGGTCCCGACGCCCGACGGCGAAGTTCGCGACCAGCGCTCGGTCGGCGGCCCGGCCGCAACCGACGTCACCGGAACGTCCGAGCAGGAACAGCCGAAGAACTAGGCTCGGGGGATCGCCTTCTCCCCCGGTGGGGAGAGGGGCCTGGATCAGCAGCCCAGGCCGTCGTTGGCGCCGGCATAATAATCGCAGACGCAGGACCAGGCTTCCTCGGCGGTTTCACAGAAAGTGAAGAGCTCGAGGTCGCTGGGCGCGATGACGCCTTCCTCGACCAATGCCTCGAAATTGATGACCCGGTCCCAGAATTCGCGACCGAAGAAGATGATCGGCAATTTCTTGACCTTGCCGGTCTGAACCAGCGTCAGAAGCTCGAACGATTCGTCGAAGGTCCCGAAGCCGCCGGGAAAGACGGCGACGGCCCGCGCCCGGAGCAGGAAGTGCATCTTCCTCAGCGCGAAATAATGGAACTGGAAGCTCAGTTCCGGAGTGACATATTCGTTCGGCATCTGCTCGTGGGGCAGGACGATGTTGAGGCCGACCGAGTCCCGGCCCATGTCCCGGGCACCGCGATTGGCCGCCTCCATGATCGAAGGTCCGCCGCCCGAGCAGACGACGAACTGGCGCCGGCCGTCCTCGTCGGGCTCGACCCGGCTCGCCATCTGCGCGAGCTTGCGCGCTTCGTCATAATATTTCGATTTGGCGAGCAGGCGTTCGGCGATGCGCTTCTGCTGATCGGTCGCCGCTGCATCGACCAGGGCCTGCGCCTTGCCTGGTTCAGGAATCCGGGCCGATCCGTAGAAGACGAACATCGACCCGATCCGCGCCTCGTCCATCAGCAATTCGGGCTTCAGCAGCTCGAGCTGGAAGCGCACCGGCCGAAGGTCCTCGCGAAGCAGGAAGTCCATGTCCTGGAACGCCAGGCGATAAGCGGGATGGACCGTCTGCGGGCTGAGGGCGGCATGCGCGGCGGTTTCGGCTTCTTCGCGAGCGTCATGGAATACGCGCTTCGGCGGGACGGGATCGGTCATGGCCGGAGCCTTAGAGTCTGCGACGGCTAGCGGCAATAAGGGCCGCGGCCCATGTCGAAGTGAAGGTGATTGTAGTGATAGGAATCGCTGTCGGGGCCCAAGCCGATGTTGAAGCGCCGGCAGCCACCCTGGTGAACCGCGCGCAGGAATTGGCGGACGTCTTCCTCGCCGCCGCGCCAGCCTTGTTCGACGGTCACCCGTCGCCCGTCGGCGAGCAGGAAGGCGGCGACGTCGACCGCATTGGCATATCCATGCTCGCTCAGGCGGGCGCCGGGCCGGCTGTTGACCCCGCGGCAGGCATAAGTGCCGAACGTCTCGACCCGGCGGACCGGCGACCCCAGAAATTCCGCCGCCGCCGGCTGCACCGATTCCCTTACCCAGCGCGCGAAGACCCGGGCCAACGGGCAGGTCATCGCGCCGAGATTGGTGACAGGGGTGCCGATCTCGAGCAGTTGGACCGAGCCTAAAGCCGAGCAGCCACCGTCGAAGCGGCGGTCCTCGAGCGGCCGGAACCGGATCTGATCGCGGGCGAGGTCGGAATGACACTGGCGGGTAGCCGGATCGTCGGCGTCGGCGCGCGTCTGGGCAGGCTGCGATGGCTGCATTGGCCGCGGCGGCGGTGTCCGGCCGCCGCCGCCGGGGATGCAGGCGGCCAAGAGGAAGATCAAAGCGAAAGCGATTGGACCGCGCATTGGCCCTGAGTGGCGGCCCATGACCAAGTCGGTCAAGCGCAAGTCGGTTGACAGCGGCACCACCGCCTTTAAGTCCGTCGGCGGGCCACGCCGTCCCAACGCGGCGCGTGCTCTCTGCGAGGAGAGTTGAACAGTGACGACACAAGATCCGGCCGCGGCCGGCGCGCTCTTGCGCATCGAAAAACCCGAAATCCGCCCTGCCCGCCCCTTTTTCTCTTCGGGGCCCTGCGCCAAGCCGCCGGGCTGGTCGGCGGGCAAGCTCGCGACCGGATCGCTGGGCAGGTCGCATCGCTCAAGGCTAGGCAAGGCCCGGCTCGCTCACGCGATCGAGCTGACCCGGCACGTCCTTCACGTCCCCGAAGGCCACCGTATCGCGATCGTTCCGGCGTCCGATACCGGCGCCGTCGAGATGGCCTTGTGGAGCCTGCTCGGTCCCAGGCCGGTCACCTTGATGGCGTGGGAAAGCTTCGGCGAAGGCTGGGTCACCGACGTGGTCAAGCAGCTGAAGATCGACTCGAAGGTTCTGCGCGCCGATTATGGCGCGCTGCCGGACCTCGATACGGCCGACCCGGCCAGCGACATCGTCTTCACCTGGAACGGCACCACCTCCGGAGTCCGGGTGCCGAACGGCGATTGGATCGAAGACGGCCGGGAAGGCCTGACCATCTGCGACGCGACCTCGGCCGCCTTCGCCGTCGATCTTCCCTGGCCCAAGCTCGATGTCGTCACCTTCTCCTGGCAGAAGGTGCTTGGCGGCGAAGGCGGCCACGGAGTCCTGATCCTGTCGCCGCGCGCGGTCGAGCGGCTTGAGAGTCATGTCCCCGTCTGGCCGCTGCCCAAGATCTTCCGGATGACGAAGAGCGGCAAGCTGATCGAGGGCCTGTTCAAGGGGGAAACGATCAACACGCCGTCGATGCTCGCGGTCGAGGATTATATCTGGGCGCTGGAATGGGCCGAGCTCCAGGGCGGTCTCCACGCGTTGATCGCCCGCGCCGACGCCAATGCGGCCGCGCTCGATCAGTGGGTGCAGACGTCCGATTGGGCCCGGCATCTCGCAGCCGATACCGCGACCCGGAGCAATACCAGCGTCTGCCTGAAGTTCGCGGGGGAAGTCGCTGCCGAGCTCGACGAAAACGGCCAGAGAGCGCTTGCGAAGAAAATCGATTCCCTGCTCGAGGCCGAGGGCACCGCGTTCGACGTCGCCGGCTATCGGGACGCGCCGCCGGGTATCCGGATCTGGTGCGGAGCGACGGTCGAGACCGACGATATCGAGGCGCTTGGGCCATGGCTCGACTGGGCCTTCCACGAAGCGCAAGCGAGTTAGCTTCGGCGCCGAAGCGGTCATCCCGGCCGACCCGGTGACCTGCCCGACCCGCTCGCCGATGGCCGAAATTCACGAAGTTCACGGAGCATCAAATGCCGAAAGTGCTGATTTCCGATTCCATGGATCCGAACGCCGCCTCGATCTTCCGAGCCAATGGGATCGAGGTCGACGAGCGGCCCGGCCTCACCAAGGACGAACTGAAGGCGATCATTGGCGACTATGATGGCCTTGCCATCCGCTCCGCGACGAAGGTGACGTCCGACGTCCTCGACTCGGCGTCCAATCTGAAGGTGATCGGTCGGGCCGGTATCGGCGTCGACAATGTCGACATCCCCGCCGCGACGGCCCGCGGCAT
>DAINCA010000157.1:0-4612 GCA_036732645.1 Allosphingosinicella sp. | reverse complement strand
CATCGATTGACCGCTACGGGACCGCCCGTGACAGCGGCAAGTCTATGTCTGGTTGCTCTGCGGCTGCGGCTGCCGCCGAGGCTGATCCGGCTGATCCCCCTGGATCACGACGCTCGGCACCTCCACCTTTCGGTCTTCCATTCGAACCGCCGGTACCTGAACATTGGTCGTCGTCGTGCCGACCGTGACGTCACTGGTCGTCACCGAGAGGCCGCCATCGCCTTGCCGATTGAGATTGACCAGGCCGGTCGCCACCAGAACGATCGCGATCAGCACGAGAAGGGCAAGGATGAGGAAAATCGTCCGCAACATGTTCGTCCCCGAGATCTGACTATATCGTGACTGCAACGTGAGGATGGCAGAAGGGTTGCAGCACCGCAACGATTCCGAAGCGGTCAAGCCGGTTGACGAAAGCCTGCATCCTCTCTATTTGCGCCGGGTTTCCGGGGCCCCGCGGGCCCCATTCCAGGAAGAGATTGAAATGGCGCGCATTTGCGAGCTGACCGGCAAGGGCCGGCAGGTGGGTAACAACGTTTCTCACGCGAACAACAAGACCAAGCGGACGTTCCTGCCCAACCTGCAGAACGTGACGTTGATCTCCGACGCGCTCGGCCGCCAGGTCAAGCTTCGGGTGTCGACCAACGGCCTTCGCTCGGTCGAGCATGTCGGCGGCCTCGACAACTGGCTGCTCAAGACGAACAACGAGAAGCTCAGCCTGAAGGCCCGCCGCCTGAAGCGCGAAGTGTCGAAGAAGCAGGCCGAAACAGCGAGCGCCTAACGCGTTTCAGCGGTTCCAGCTCGTTCGCTTCGATCAGGCTGCAGGGCCGTCTCGTCCAGCTCGAATTCCAGCAGCAACGTCCGTTGCAGGCTCAGATAATTGTCGTCGGATGCGATTCGGACGATCGTCCGGCCCTGTTCGCGCGCGATGCTCAGGGCCTCCATATTATCGACCGCCATCGGCGCTCTAAGCTCAGCGATCGCCCGTCCTTCGAGAACCGAGCCCGGCTCCGGTGATCCCAGATCGACGATCATTAATATCGCCTCCATCCCGCCGAACAGACTGACCATGCGGTTTAGGACGAGCAGACGGCCGTCCGAAAGCATGGCTGCGTCGGTCGGAACGAAGTCTCCTATCCGTCGGTAGCGAAGGTCGATTGTGGGCGTATCGGCATCGGCAGGATCGCCCGCGAACAGGACCGCGTCGCTATATTCGGCGCCGTCTCTGCCTTGGGCGATCGCAAGGAACCGGCCATCATTAAGGGCAACGAGGGTCTCTGCGCCGGAATTATTGCCCCAGCGGCGCATCTTTTCCGGTTCGGCAGACCCTTCGGCGGCCCAGTCCGAAACACGGTAGCGCCAGATCCTGTTGCTGCGTTCGAAGCCGACCCAGGCGTTTGCGCCGTGCAGCGCGAGCGATTCGGTGTCGCGATTCCGGCGGACCGCCGGGCCGTTTCCCTGCAGCGGAATGAACCGTACCCGTGGGTTCGGCGAAGATCCGGGCAAAGCGAAGATCATGACGACTCCGGAATCGGTGAGGCCGATGACTTCCCCGTTGGCGACGTGCATCGCGGAAAGGCCACCGAACCGCGGATCGGGGCTGGTCAGCTGCCAGCCACGACGGAAGACCAGTGCGCCAGCACGGCGACGGCCAGGATCCTCGGTATCGAAAGGAATAGGCGTGGCGACCAGTGCCGCTTCGCCGGGGCCCAACGGCGGCCGGCGCGGCGGCGGCGAAACCATTGTCGCAAGCGTCACGAACAGCCCCAGAAGGATCAGGATGTTCGCAACGCGCCAGTTCAACCACGCCGGTTTCATGAACCCCCGATTACCGCCTTATTCACGAGCGGCTCAAGCCAGTGATGCCACGAGCGGTGGAGACCTGGCAGCCGTCGCGGCCCAGATCGAATCGGAATTCCCTCTGGTTGCGTATCGAGGGCGGAGGCCGGCCGTCCCTTCGGGGAAGGCCGGCCTCTGTGTTGAAGGGGATCAGGCCTTGTCGAACAAGGCGGCGAGCTGTTCGATCATCGCACCGCCAAGCTGCTCGGCATCCATGATCGTGACCGCCCGGCTGTAGTAACGGGTGACGTCGTGGCCGATGCCGATGGCGATCAGTTCGACCGGCGAGCGGCCCTCGATCCAGCCGATCACCTGACGAAGGTGACGTTCAAGATAGGTACCGCTGTTGACCGACAAGGTCGAATCGTCGACCGGCGCGCCGTCCGAAATGACCATGAGGATCTTGCGTTCCTCGACCCGGGCGATCAGCCGGTTGTGCGCCCACAACAGCGCCTCGCCGTCGATATTCTCCTTGAGCAACCCCTCGCGCATCATCAGCCCGAGGTTCCGGCGGGCCCGTCGCCACGGCTCGTCCGCCTGCTTGTAGATGATGTGGCGAAGGTCGTTGAGCCGGCCAGGATGGGGCGGGCGTCCTTCGGAAAGCCATTTCTCCCTCGACTGGCCCCCTTTCCACGCGCGGGTGGTGAAGCCCAGTATCTCGACCTTCACGCCGCACCGTTCCAGGGTCCGGGCGAGAATGTCGGCGGAGATGGCCGCAATCGAGATCGGCCTCCCGCGCATCGAACCGCTATTGTCGAGCAGCAACGTCACCACCGTGTCGCGGAACTCGGTGTCCTTCTCGGCCTTGTAGGACAGGCTGTGCGCCGGATTGACGACGACGCGCGCAAGCCGGGCGGCGTCGAGTAGCCCTTCCTCCTGGTCAAACTCCCAGCTTCTCGACTGCTGCGCCATCAGTCGGCGCTGAAGCCGGTTGGCGAGCTTGGTGACGGCGCTTTGGAGGTGGACGAGCTGCTGATCGAGATAGGCTCGAAGCCGCCCGAGCTCCTCCTCATCGCACAAAGCGGTGGCCTCGACGGTCTCGTCATATTGCTGGTTGAAGATGCGATAGTCGAATTCGGGCGGGAGGTCCGAATAAGGCCGGTTCGGCCGGGTTGGAACGGCTCCTTCTTCGCCATCGTCGCCGAAGCCTTCCGAATTGTCCGAGGGCTGGTCTTCATAATGATCCGAGACGTCCTGGTCGTCGCCCGATTCCTCCTGCTCGCCGCGAATCTCGGCCTGTCCCTCGCCGCCGCCTTCGTCCTGGTCGGGATCCTTGTCGTCGCCACCCTCCGCTTCGTCCCCGCCTTCGCCTTCTTCGCCTTGTTCGGGATCGAGATCGGAGTCCGGCTCCGCTTCGACCAGCTCCAGATCGCGCAACATCTTGCCGACGAGGCTTGCGAAAGCGGATTGATCGTCCAGCGCAAGGCCGAGAGCGTCGAGATCGCCGCCCGCTTTCTCCTCGATCCAGTCGGCGACGAGGCCGAGTCCCTTTTGCGCCTCGGGCGGCGGAGGCTCGCCGGTCAGCCGCTCGCGGACGATGAGGCCTATCGCCGATCCGAGTGGAACCTCGTCGCGGTTTCTCGCCCTTGTCAGCGGGTCGGTGCGAAGCCGCATCGCGGTGAGCTCCGCGAGATTGGCCCGGACTCCGGCCATGCTTCGCGCTCCGAGCGCCTCGACCCGCGCCTGCTCGGCCGCATCGAACACCGCCCGGGCTACCTCGTCTCCGGGTGCGCCTCGGCGGTGCAGTTTTTCGTCATGGTGGCGAAGCCGAAGCGCCGCCGCATCGGCAAAGCCGCGCGCTTCGGCGACTTCCCGCGCGGTGAGCGTTCGACCGGGCATCGGCGCCTTGACGCTCTTGCCGGAGACTCCCGGCAGATCGCTGGTGAAGCCGACCTCGACCTCGGGATCGTGAGCGATGGCCCGGGTCGCCCCGGCTAATGCGTGACGGAAGGGTTCGAGTGGGTTGTCGCGCTCGGCCATGCCCAAGCGGCCGTCAGCCGGCCCGTGAGGTCACGCTCTCCGGCAGGTCCTTGCCGAACACGCGCTGATAATATTCGGCGACCACCGGCCGCTCCGCCTCGTCGCATTTGTTGAGGAAGCTCAGCCTGAACGCGAAGCCGACATCGTCGAAGATGAGCGCGTTCTGAGCCCAGCTGATCACCGTCCTCGGGCTCATTACGGTCGAGATGTCGCCGTTTATGAAGCCCTGCCGGGTCAGTTCGGCGACCTTGATCATCCGGCTGACCTCTTCCCGGCCGCCTTCATGGTCATATTCGCCGGACTTCGCGAGGACGATCCGTGCCTCGGTCTCGGCCGGCAGATAGTTGAGCGTGACGACGATGTTCCAGCGGTCCATCTGTCCCTGATTGATCTGCTGGGTACCGTGATAGAGGCCGGTCGTGTCGCCCAGGCCGATCGTGTTGGTGGTCGCGAACAACCGGAAATATTGATGGGGCCGGATCACCCTGTTCTGGTCGAGCAAGGTCAGCTTGCCTTCGGTTTCCAGGACCCGCTGGATGACGAACATCACGTCGGGGCGGCCGGCATCATATTCGTCGAAGACCAAGGCGGTCGGAGTCTGGAGCGCCCAGGGCAGCAGGCCTTCGCGAAACTCCGTGACCTGCTGGCCGTCGCGAAGCACGATCGCGTCGCGGCCGATCAGGTCGATGCGGCTGATATGGGCGTCGAGATTGATCCGGATCAGCGGCCAGTTGAGGCGCGCCGCGACCTGCTCGATATGGGTCGACTTGCCGGTGCCGTGATAGCCCTGGACCAT
>DAINCA010000156.1:0-4667 GCA_036732645.1 Allosphingosinicella sp. | reverse complement strand
GGGCTCGAAAATGCCGAATTCGCGCGCCTGGGCGGTCTCCACCGCAACACGTTCATCAATTCGCCGACCTTGCTCGACGAGACGCTTCGGCTGAAGGCCTCGCCGAACGTCCGCTTCGCCGGCCAGATCACGGGTTGCGAAGGTTATGTGGAATCGGCTGCGGTCGGGCTTCTGGCCGGCCGATTCGCGGCGGCCGAGATCAGAAATGAACCGATCATTCCGCCGCCGGAGACGACCGCTCTGGGTGCCCTCCTGGGCCACATCACCGGCGGTGCCGACGCGGCGATCTATCAGCCCATGAACGTCAATTTCGGCCTGTTTCCGCCGGTCGAGGGACGTTCGAAGAAGGCCGACCGAAAGAAGATCTATACCGACCGGGCCAAGGCCGCATTGGCCCGATGGCTCGAGCACGAATCCCCCAACGATTCAGAACCGGACCATGAGCGAGCCGCCTTCTCGCTTCCTGGCTAGCGACAACCGCCTTGTTCAACGAGGCGGCTGGGCAGAAACCCCCGGTCCGGTCTCTGTTTCCCAGCCGGCCTGAGCACTGACGACGGGTTCGCCGCATAGCCAGCATCGTCCCGTCCACTGCCGCCCCTTCGCTCGTAATGAGAAGGGGTCAGGCAGATGCCCGTAGAGACGACAAAGGAACCTCACGGCCTCAGCGATCCCGCTGACGGCGGATGATCCGCAGGGAATTGGGATCGATCTTGACGTCATAACGCGTGCCATCGCGGGTCCGGGCGTCGTCGACATCCCAAACCGGTCCATCGCTGTCGAGCTCGATCTCCTCCCAGGAAACGAAGCCGCCGTCCCTCAGGAGCTGCTCGAGCGACGCCCGTTCCGAGCTATTCGGCTGACGATCATTGTCGCGGTCGAAGGCGAAGGCGGTGCCGGCGACCAGCGACAGACTCACAAAAGCGGCAACATATTTCATTGGAAACTCCTTGTTCTTGAGAGGCCAAAAGGACCGGCCTGAAAGGCGGGCCATGGACTTGGTGGCTGAAGGCTGTGTGTTTCGGGTGGCCCACAACAGGAATCGCACCGTCCAGGCGAGGCAATCGCAGGATTCCTCGTCATTCCAGCGGCTTTGCGCTCGAGAACCAACCGGGATGTTAGACTCTGCCATGTCCGGCTCATTAGCGGCGGGGTCTGGCTTTCAGATGGGCCGAACATTTGATTTCAGCCATGTTCGGGCTTCCAATTTCCGCCGTCGGCCCGACTGTGCGATCAGGCTTTATGCATCTGCTCCTGATCGAGGACGACCCACGTCTTGCGGCGTTCGTGGCCAAGGCCATGCGCGAGGAAGGCCATCTCGTTACAGTCACCCATGATGGTGAAGAAGGGCTCGACAAGGCCTCGGCTGAAACCTTCGACGTCGTCCTGCTGGATCGCATGCTGCCGGGCAAGGACGGGCTCGAAGTCCTTCAGATCCTGCGCGGCGCCGGTGACAGGACGCCGGTCATCATCCTCAGTGCACTGGGGGAAACGGACGATCGCGTCCGCGGATTGCGTGCCGGCGGCGATGACTATCTGCCGAAGCCCTTTTCGGTACAGGAGCTTGCGGCCCGGGTGGACGCTTTGGGCCGTCGCAAGTCGCCGTTCGGGATGTCGCCGCAGACGCGCATCGGCGATCTTCTGGTCGACCCGGTGGCGCGCCTGGTTTCGCGCGACGGTCAACGGATTGAACTCACCAACCGCGAATTCCGGATTCTCGAATGTCTCATCCGCAACGCCGGGCGGGTGGTGACGCGTTCGATGCTGCTCGAACAGGTCTGGGACTATCATTTCGATCCCCAGACCAACATCATCGACCAGCACGTCAGCCGGCTCCGGCACAAGCTCGGCGACAAATCGGATCAGCCCTTGATCGAGACGGTGCGCGGCGCCGGCTATTCGATCCGGCAGCGACCAAAATGAGGCTCGCTCGAAGCCTCTCCTTCAGACTGGCTTTGCTTTATGCGGGCCTGTTCGGAACGTCGGTCCTCTTGCTCGGCGGCCTCTATTACTGGGTCGCCATTGCGCGGCCACTCGACGGCGTCCAGGCCAGCCTGCGCGAGGAAGCGGCCACCTATCGCCGGCTTTTCGAGCGTGAAGGGGTCGAAACGCTTGCCTTGGCCCTCGAGCGGCGCGCCGCGGATCCATCGCCAAGAATGGCCTACCACGCCTTGCTCAGCGGCGAAGGTGAAACAGTAACGGCGAACCTGCCGAGCTGGCCCGCGAGTCAAGGCGACAGCTGGATCCGGATCGAGGCCGATATCGCCAGGCAGGGCGACGAAGACGAATATGAGGCAATGGTTTTCGACCAAAGCCTGCCCTCCGGTGGCCGGCTCATGCTCGGGCGCGACATCGAGGATCTCGACGAACTGGAGGAAGGCATCAAGGATACGGCGATCTGGCTGTTGCCGGCGCTGTTGCTGCTCGCCCTGATCGGCGGCGCCCTGATGAGCCGCGCGATCGGCCGCCGGCTCGATTCGGTTTCCGCCGCCGCCCGGGCCGTCATCGACGGCGACCTGAGCAAGCGGATCGCCCTCCATGGCACGAACGACGATTTCGATCGCCTCGGCGAAACGCTCAACCTCATGCTCGATCGGATCGAAGAGGCGCTCGAAGCGGTTCGCCGGGTGTCCGACAGTGTCGTCCACGAGCTTCGGACGCCCATGGCCAGACTTCACTCGACCCTCGTCGGCCTGCAGGCCGAAGTGGGTGACGAAGCCGCAGCAGAGGCGCTCGAGGAATCCGCAAGGCTCGGAACGGTCATTGACGCGGTATTGCGCATCGCCCGATTGGAAGCCGGTCGCCACGAGCTCGAGTTCGCGCCGGTCGATATGTCCGCTTTGATCGAAGACGCGGTCGAACTGTACAACCCGGAAGCCGAGCAGCGCCGGCAACGATTGTCCGCCGCCATCGCTCCGGAGCTGATCGTGGCAGGCGACCGGGACCTGCTTTTCCAGGCGGTCGCAAACCTCCTCGACAATGCCGTCAAGTTTACGCCCGACGGTGCTGGAATCGACGTGGAGGCGACCCGTGAGGGCAACGAAGTGCGCCTGAGAATCGAAGACGAGGGTCCCGGTGCTCCGGCAGATTTACTCAAGCGTCTCCCGGAACGATTCTTCCGGGGGCCCGGCACCGGAGCGGTCCCAGGTCTCGGCCTTGGCCTGTCGCTCGTCGCCGCGGTTGCCAAGGCTCATCGCTCCAACCTGAACTTCTCGATGGGTCAAAAGGGATTGCGGGTCGACTGGCGATTCAGGGCTGAGCCGTTTGGCGGCAGGGACGAGGAGCCGGCTTGAACCTACCCGATCCTTCGGTCAGCAGCGGCAGTTCGGCGTTCGGCTCGGCGTCCGCCGCCGCGGCGCGGTGGTGCTATATTCCTCGCGGGTCAGGTAGCGATCGCGATTGGAATCGGCGCCGGCGAATTTCTCCGACGTGCTGATCGCCCATTCCTCGAATGCGAGCCGGCCGTCTCCATTGGCATCGAGCCGAGCGAAGGCCCGGCGGCGAGGATGATAGAGCTCTTCCAGAGTGATCTTCTCGTCATTGTCACGATCCGCCCGGTCGAACCGGCGCTGCTCCTTGGTGCGCTCCTCCGCCGCGGGCGGAGTCGGCGGCGGCCCGGTTTCCGCGACCGCGGCCTGCGCCGCGGGCGCCGGCGGAACCAGACTTTCCTCGTTTTGCGCCACACCCTGCCAAACGAAGAAGCCCGAAGCCACGAGCAACAAAGCCGAGCCGACACCAGCGAAGAATCGGAGCATCTGATTCCCTCCTGCGGAAAGGAAGCTAATACAGAGACGATCCGCCCGTCGAGAGGTCCGCTTCTGTCCTAGCGTCCAGTAAGCCGGTGGCGAAACATCCGCAGCATGCGTGCCGGGGCCCCCTGCCTTTCCATCTCGCCCGGCCCCCGTTCCAGATCGCGACGAGCCAGCACGGCCAGCATTCCCAGAGGTCGAAGCGGCGAAGGCCAGACCGAAGGCAATCTGTGATGCCTTGCCTGCTCGAGCGCGGCTCCCGCGTCCGGTTCCCCGCTATGACGGGCGAGGTCGACGAGCGCCCAGCCTTCACCGGCGCTCTCGATGAAGGGTGCGTCGCCGCCCATCAGGCGAGCGGACAGGCCAAACAGCAGGCCGCCCCGGCCGCGGGCATATGCCTGCAACTCCTCGGCATCGAGCGGTTCCGTCGACAGCAGAACCGCCCAGCCTTCTTCCATTCGGGAAAGCGCCGCGCCGGTGACACCGAGAGGGACAAGATGACGGGCGACAGCCTGGAGCACCGGTTCTGCGGGGGCCTTTTCGCGGTCCAGTTTCTCCAGGGACTCGCGCCACCAGGCCAGTCGGATCCGGCTGATCATCGGATCGCGCCCCGTGGACAAGACCGCGCCAAGGCTGACGTCAAGACGCCACAGGGCCTGCACCGCGGGCCGAAGCCGCGCCGGTAGATAAGCGAGGGCAAGAGTGCGGTCTGGGTCGATATCAGGAGTCAAAAGCTGCTCCTGCTAAAGACAGCGGACTCGGGCCGGACATCAGGCCGTGGCCCCCTCCCCCTTGGAGGGGGAGGCCTTCGTCACCGATAGCAGACCTTCCGGGCGGCCGTCACGACATCGTCGACCTTGATCAGGGCCATTTTCTCGAGATTCGCCGCATAAGGCAGCGGCACATCGACATTGGTCACTC
>DAINCA010000155.1:0-4694 GCA_036732645.1 Allosphingosinicella sp. | reverse complement strand
GTGAGGCCAGCGCCTCAGGAGTCGAGAAGTCGATCAGAACGTCGGCGCTTCGGGATAAGGCATGAGGATCGCCGCTTTTGCCGACCCCGCCCGCGAGTTTTGCCCCGGAATATTCAGCGATCGCCGCCTTGATCGCGCCGCCCATTCGGCCTGTCGACCCGAAGATCCCGATTTCCGTCATCGCTGCCGAGCTCCCTTCCAGCCGCCGCTTCATGGGCGACCTCAGTCCGGGCTGCAAGCTTGACCGAGCCTTGCGCTCGAACGGGCCGATCGATGGAACAGCGCCGTTCCGGCTGCGTTTCGAGCCTGCAACGATTGAAGGAGTTACCCATGGTTGAGCGCGAAAAAGAAACCATCGTCACCACCGATGGCGGCGGCGGCGGTGGTGGTACGATCCTTGCGGTCGTTCTCCTGATCGCCGTTTTGGTCGTTCTGTTCCTGTTGTTCGGCCGCGGCATGCTCGGCGGCGCCGAGGACGCTACGGACATCAATGCGGACATCAAGGTCGAGACGCCGGCGACCACCACCAACTAGTTCTGTACATTTCTCCCGAGGTTCCCCGGCGTGCTGGCTCGCGCCGGGGAGCGCACGGCTTCAGGGCTGCGCGGGAACCGGGTCTTTGTGCTAGCATCAGGATATGACTGGCCAGCCAGCCGAACTGAAGCGATCGATCGCCGCGAGCCCGATTGCAACCGTGCTCACCGATCCCCGGATAGCCGACAATCCGATCGTCGCTGCGAACCGCGCCTTCTGCGATCTGACGCAGTACGACGAATCCGAAATCCTGGGCCGCAACTGCCGCTTCCTCGCCGGGCCCGGCACCGAGCCCTGGCTCACCGAACGGATCCGGGAGGCGGTGGCCCGGCGCCAGCCCACTCTGACCGAGATACTGAACTATCGTAAGGACGGTTCCGCCTTTCGTAATGCCGTTCTGGTGGCGCCGATCTTCGATGAAGCCGGCGAGCTCGCTTACTTTCTCGGTTCGCAGGTCGAGCTGGCCGAGGATGTGCCGGCGCCGGCCGCGCAAAGGCGGTCGGCGGCCGTCAGCTCGGTGAAGAAACTCTCGCCGCGTCAGCGTCAGATCCTCGGCGAAATGGCGGCCGGCTACCGCAACAAGCAGATCGCCTGGCGCCTTTCTCTCAGCGAGAAGACGGTGAAGATGCACCGTGCATTGATGTTGTCCAAGCTCGACGTGTCCACTTCCGCGGATGCGGTGCGGATCGCGGTCGAGGCCGGGCTCTAACCGGGCTACCGGCTTTCGTCCGTATCGGGGGAAACGGGGTACGGGCTTAGATGAGGGGGACCATCCCTCATCCAAGGAATTGATCATGTCGCTTCCCCGTTCCATCTTGATCGCCGCGGCCGCCTTCGCGGTCATGCCGGCCGCGGCCTGCGCTACCACCACGTCCAGTGCCGCGATGGCGCGCGGCAGCATCGTCGACGTCGCCGTCGCCTCGCCGCAACATAATACCCTCGTCGCTGCAGTGCAGGCCGCGGAGCTTGCCGAAACCTTGTCCGGTGCCGGCCCGTTCACCGTCTTCGCGCCGATCGACTCTGCGTTCCAGACCCTTCCCGCCGGAACGGTAGAGACGCTGCTTCGCCCGGAAAATCGTAGCCTGCTCCAGGGCCTCCTCACTTATCACGTCGTACCCGGGCGGGTGACGGCCGGCGATCTCGTCGTCCTCATCCGCCAGGGCGGCGGTGCCGCTCGAATCACGACCGTACAGGGTGGTACCCTGACCGCCCGACTGGACGGATCGAACGTCGTCCTGACCGACGCTCGCGGCGGCACCGCCAAAGTCGTGGCTGCGGACCTTTCCGCCAGCAATGGCATCATTCACGCGACCGACGCCGTGTCGATGCCACGCTGACCTCCGGCAACCCTCCCGGCCACGCGGCTGGGAGGGTTGTTCGTATCGAGCGTCTCGCGACGCGTGGAACGGAACTGGACGGGATGCGATTTTGCCCCGGCCATGATCCTCACCGAAACATTCAGGCCATTCCGGCTCGACCGCTTGCCCGCTAGGGGTCGGCAATGAACATTCCGACGCTGCATACCGAGCGCCTGATCCTGCGCGCGCCGGGCAAGGAAGATTTTCCCGCCTACCGCAATTTCTACGCCGATCGCCGGGCCTCCGCGGCTTATGGCGGACCGCTCCGCTCCGGGCTCGCCTGGCGCAAGCTCGCCGCCGACATCGGACATTGGTCGCTTCGCGGCTTCGGCATGTGGAGTATCGAGGAAAAGGAGAGCGGGAACACGGTCGGCGGTTGCGGTATCGTCTGGCCCGAGGACTGGCCTCGGCACGAGTTGACTTGGTGGATCGCGCCATCCGCCCGGCGCAAGGGTTATGCGTTCGAGGCGTCGCGGGCGGCTATCGTCTGGGCCTATGACAATCTCGGCTGGAGCCAAATCGAAACCCATATGAACGACGGCAACCAGGCCGCGCGGCGCCTTGCCGAGAAGCTGGGGGGGACGATCATCGGCCGCGACGTTTTCCCCGATGGGATATCGCGCAACATCTATATTTTGCCTCGGCCGTGAGTCGGAATCCGTACCTCCGCCCAAGGACAGTTTTCGACGCATGAAAATAAGGGTCCAGCTTCGGACCGGTTCGACTTTTCGCGCGACGGGCGGCAATGGGCCGTCATGCTTGCCCTCTTCGCTCTCGCCTTTGCCCTTGCCATGGACGCCTTTGCGGTTTCGCTTGTTCGCGGCTGTACCGGCGACCGAAGCTGGCTGAGAGCGATCGAGCTCGGCCTGATATTCGGACTTGCCCAGGGCCTGATGCCCTTGCTGGGCTGGGCCGTCGGCGAAGCCTTCGGAAGCAGCTTCCGAAGTTTCGACCACTGGATCGCTTTCCTCCTTCTGTCGGTGCTCGGCGGACGAATGGCGTTCGAGGCGCTTTCGAAGGGAGAGCCGACGAATGTCGGCCATCATGGCCGGTGGCTGGGGCTTCTGACGGCGGCGTTCGCGACGAGCGTCGATGCCGCGGCGGCCGGATTGACCTTGCCTCTGTTCGGCATCTGGCTGCCGACAGCCTGCCTGATCATCGGCGCCACCACCGCGGTCCTGTGCGCCTTCGGCTACCTCGCCGCGTCCTTCGTCGGCGTCCGAGCCGGAAAGGCGGCGGAATTGCTGGGTGGGCTCGTTCTGATCGCTCTGGGGCTTCGGATCCTGGTCACGCATCTGTTCGAATGATCGTTCGTCCGATTAGCGGGCAAAAGCGCGTTTCGCCCTCATTGTAAGGACCAGGCCGAACAGCAGTTCGATAACGCCCACCGCAAAGATATTGCCGGCGGGGATCGGCGCGATGTCGAAAATCGCGACGAGCCCGACCGCAGTGATCAGACCGGCGAGCAGCCAGAACAGGCGATCGCCGTAGATCGTCCTGAACACCGCATAATGGGTGCCGACCGCAATGGCGGCGACGGGGAAGACCAGTTCGGGCCGGAAAGGCAGGAACAGCCAGGCCGCGAGCAGGCAACCGATCATCGCGATCGTGCTTTCTAGCGCCAGCCCTCCGAGCGGATTGGCCGGCGACTCCCTTTCCCGTTTGAACAGAAACCGGCACATTAATGTCCCGAGCGGGAAGATGAGCATTCCGGCAAGGAAGAGCGCGATAAAGGCCGTCTCGACACCCTCCCGGCGCTCGATCAGGGCGGCGGCAAACCAGACCAGAGACGAGACGATGACTCCCGGCCCGCCGCCGACATAAGCCCGGCTCAAGTCGCCTTGGGCGCTAACGACATCCATATCTTTCCCTCCGCTGACGCGCGCAGCCATGGCGGTTTCTTTGGCTGCATTCCATCACTGCCGGTCGGGAGCAGGTTTTTCTCTTCGCGCCGGTGAACTGACTTAGGGCGAGTGCCCGCTGCCGATCGCGACCTCTCGTTTGCCTTGTTCCGGACGGACAACGCGTTCGCTAAGGCGTGCTTATGCGCGATATCCACAACATCGTCATCCTGACCGGGGCCGGCATCTCCGCCGAATCCGGAGTAGCGACGTTCCGCGGTCCTGACGGATTATGGGAAGGGCACCGAGTCGAGGACGTCGCCACGCCCGAAGCCTTCGCGCGCGATCCGGAGCTCGTTCAGGACTTTTACGACGCACGT
This sequence comes from Allosphingosinicella sp., assembly GCA_036732645.1. GTDB lineage: Bacteria > Pseudomonadota > Alphaproteobacteria > Sphingomonadales > Sphingomonadaceae > Allosphingosinicella. Next base: position 581 of record DAINCA010000155.1, on the reverse strand, counting down.
CGGGCCCGATTGGGTTCCGTGAAACCGAACGCGGCGCACGAGGCGCTTGCGCGGCTGGACGCCGAATGGCCGGGCGATCTCCTGATCGTCACCCAGAATGTCGACGATCTGCACGAGCGCGCCGGTGCGAAAAGGCTGCTGCACATGCATGGCGAATTGAAGTCGGCCTGGTGCCTCGCCTGCGACTCGCGAATGCCCTGGGAAGGCAGTCTCGGCGACGGTCCGGAGTGCCTGAACTGCGGCGCTTCCGGCCGGCTCCGCCCCGACATCGTCTGGTTCGGCGAGATGCCCTACGAGATGGAGCGGATCGACGCGGCCTTGATGAATGCGGACCTGTTCGTGTCGATCGGCACGTCCGGAGCGGTCTATCCCGCCGCCGGATTCGTGCAGACCGCCCGCTATTGCGGCGCTCATGCGATCGAGATGAACCTCGAGCCGAGCCTCGGCAGCTTTCACTTCAACGAGAGTCGGATCGGCAAGGCCGGCGAATTGGTCCCGATCTGGGTGGACGAAGTCCTTGGAGCGCGTGGGGCATGAAGCCGGCTTCGTCTCCGGCGTGATTGTTTCGGCTAAGGATAATC
>DAINCA010000154.1:0-4757 GCA_036732645.1 Allosphingosinicella sp. | reverse complement strand
CTTTCACCGGTCTAGAGATTGAACGAAACATATTTGTACGGATGATTGTCCAGCAGCTTGGGATCCCAGCCCTGCAGACGCGGATCCTTCAGATAAGTCCGAGTGTACCAGTAGATGGGAATCACCGGCAGTTCGGTGAGAAGCAGCCGTTCCGCCTCCTGCATGATCCGCATCCGGTCCGGTTCGGTCGAGGCCGTGCGCGCCTGCTGGATCAAAGCGTCGTAGCGCGGATTGGCCCAGCCGGTATCGTTGTTGCCGTTGCCGGCCGTGAAGATCTCCAGGAAGGTCATTGGATAGGCATAATCGGCGATCCAACCGGCCCTCGACAGGTCGAAGTTCAGCTGGCTCTGGCTGTCGAGATAGACCTTCCATTCCTGATTATAGATTCCGACGTCGATTCCGAGATGCTGGCGCCACATCGCCTGGATCGCCTCGGCAATCTTGCGGTGAGCCTCAGAGGTATTGATCAGGATCTCCTTGCGCGGGAATCCCCGGCCGCCGGGGAAGCCGGCCTCGGCGAGAAGCTGGCGGGCCCGAGCCGGATTGAACTGCACCTGCTCCGAGGCCGGATAATTCTGCATGCCCGGGGGAACGATGCCGCTCGCGCCGACCTGGCCACCCTGGGTGACTCGATCGACGAGCAGCCTTCGGTCAACGGCGAGGTTTAGCGCTTCACGAACGCGCGGATCGTTGAACGGCGGGCGAGTGACGTTGATCCGGAAGAAATAGAGTCCGAGATACGGGTCGGTCCGCAATTGCTCGGCATTCTCCCGGCGGAACACCGCAATCCGATCCGGCGACACAGTGCTCGTCAGATGGAGCCTGCCGGCCAGGAAGGCCGTTTCCTCGGTCCTCACATTCTCGATCGGGAAGAAATGGATCTCGTTGAGGGCGACCCGAGCCGTGTCCCAATAGGTCGGATTCTTGGCAACCTTGATGATCTGGTTGGTGGTCCACTCGGTAAGTCGGAAGGCGCCATTGCCGACATAATTCTCGACCGTCGACCAGCTGTTCTGGCGGTTGGTCATACCCCCGTGCTGCTCGACGACGCGCGGATTCACCGGGAAAAAGCTGTAATGTTTGAGCATGTTCAGGAAGTAAGGGGTCGAACCCACGAGGGTGACTTCAAGGGTCCGCGGGTTCAGTGCCTTGACGCCGACCTGGCCGAAATCATTCGTTTGCCCCTCGTGGAAGGCCTGGGCACCGCGGATGACGTAGAGCATCTCGGCATATTCAGACCCCAGCGCCGGACTCAGGATGCGCTGCCAGCTGTAGACGAAGTCGCCGGCGGTGACCGGCTCGCCGTTGCTCCAGCGGGCATTGGGACGAAGGTGGAACCGCCAGACCGTGAAGTCGGGATTGTGCTCCCAGCGTTCGGCGACGCCCGGCTCGGGCTCGAGGTCGTTGGTCGGATGATAGGAGATCAAGCCTTCCATCAGCGCGGAGATGATGTGGTTTTCCGGCACGCCGGTGACGAGATGCGGATCCAGCGACTTGGGCTCGGCGCCATTGCCATAGAGCAATATACCGTTCTTCGCCGCCATGTCGGTCTGGCGCTCGCCGCCGCCGCAGGCGATCACTGCGAGGCACAGGAATGCGGCGCACAGGCCGCGGAACCAGTTGGAGACGACGAAGGGCATGAATGCCGGCGTGATCGACGTATTGAGGCTCTGCATGATCGCTCCTTGGGTCTGCGTGGGAGCCCACTGCATCGGGACTGACAATTATTCGGGGCCCGCAATGTTCCCGTGCGCCTGATCCTCAGGGCCGGCGCCCGCCTTTCGACTTGGTCCCATGACGGCTAAGAGGGACGATATGCGCATCGCCATACTCGAGACCGGCCGCCCGCCGGCCGAATTGATCCCCCGCTTCGGGCGCTATCCGGCGATGATCGAGCGATTGATCGGCGTCGACGCGACAAGCTACGATGTCGAAGCGGGTGAACTGCCGGCCAATCCTGGAGCCCACGATGCCTATCTGATCACCGGATCGCCGGCAGGGGTCTATGACGATCTACCGTGGATAAAGAAGCTGGAAGCCTTTCTCGGAATCGCCAAAGGCCGCGCCAAACTGGTGGGGATCTGCTTCGGCCACCAGATCATGGCGCAGGCCTTTGGCGGGCATGTCGAGAAATCTGCCAAGGGCTGGGGCGTTGGCCTGCACAATTACCCGGTCGTTCGCCACGAACCCTGGATGGATGATGCGGCCATCGTCGCAGCGCCAGCCTCTCACCAGGACCAGGTGGTTCTTCAGCCACCTCGAACCGAAGTGATCGCTTCGTCGGTCTTCACGCCTTACGCCGCTTTGGCCTGGACCGACCAGCCGGCCATCTCCTTCCAGTTCCATCCGGAATTCACCCCCGATTATGCCGAAGCCCTGATCGAAGCACGGCGCGATCGCCTGCCCGATGCCGAGCGCGCGATCGCCTCGCTTTCGCGGCCGAACGACACCGAGCGCATCGGCGGCTGGATCAGGAATTTCCTGGACCACTGAGATTCGCGGCAGGTTGCACTCGAAAGCCTCCCCTGCAAGGATCACGGCAGACAGAGGGGGACGCTGGATGAAGACCAATTATCTCAAGGCCGCGATGGCTGCGGCTCTGATCGCTTCTGCTACGCCGCAAGCCGCTTCCGCCGCTCAGGAAAATCCGGTCGGCGGACTGGACCATGTCCTGATCTGGACTCGCAACATCGATCAGATCACGTCGGTCATGACGGTGAAGCTCGGCTTCCAGGTACGCCCCGGCGGGGACTTTGGCGACGGAGTCGCCAATCGGTTGATCCCCTTCGCCGACAGGTCCTATCTGGAACTGCTCTATTTTACGCGTCCCGAGGCCGAGCTGGCGGAAGAGCCGCGCGAAGTCTTCGCAGCGACGGAGCGCGGCACGATGGCCAATATGTTCGCGCTTGAAGCCATCGATGTCGAAGCGGCGTCGAGTCAGCTCCGCGGACGGGGCTGGGCGCTCGCACCGGATTCGCCAATGACCTACGACCCGGACGGCGATGGGCCGCAGCCACCCCGCGAAAGCACATGGCGGACCATCGGCTTCCAGTCTCCGCCTCTGACGAGCGCCAATCTCTTCTTCATCAAGTATCAACGTGGGCCGTCTTCGCCTGTCGATGAAGCTGACCGCATCGTCTTCAGACGACATCCCAACGGCGCACAACGTATCTCGGCGGTCTGGCTGCTCAGCCCCGACGCGGAAGCGGAAAGCGAAAAGCTGACCCGAATGGGCTTCAACCGTGCCGGTGAAGTCAGTCTGCCGGAACAGGGGCTTCGTGGCTTCCGCTTCGACTCCGCAGGTGAGACGATCCTCGCGCTCCAACCTGTGGGTCCTGGTCCGGCCGCGGACGCTCTCGCGCAGCGAGGCGCCCATGTTTACGGCCTCAGCATCGAAGTTGAGGATGTGGGACTCGCCCGCCGGATCGCCGAGTGGGGCTATGGGCGGGAAATGACGACCTATCAGGGCCTTCTGGGCGAAGCCTTTGCGGCCCCGACCTCCGCCGAACTCGGATTTATGCTGGAGTTTCACCAGACCCCCTCGCCCTGACGATCTAGCGTCGATCTCCGAAGGCGGATCGCCCGCGGGCCGCGCGATCAGGGATTTCCGCTGTTGTCGGCGGGCTCGTCGCCTCGGGAGGTGCAGCGTTCAGCGGGCACCGGCGAGGGATTGCGATCTTCCTCCACCAGATAGAGCAACGGACGATTCATATCGATGACGGCCCGATGTTCGTTGAGCACGTCCTGGCCAATCAGGCCATGGACGGTGCTGCCGGCGAGAGGGGACAAAGCCTCCAGCAATGGCCCCAGATCTGCGACGGCGATCCGCCGCTGCCGGATCGGCAGCCCACCTAGGACAATCTGGTCGATTGCGACCTGCCGGGCGGCGACCGAGCCGGCGTGGGCAATCGCTGGCCCGCGCGTCGAATCGCCCCCGTCGAGCCCGAACGCCGCGGCGTGATCGTCTTCGACGACGCTGACATTGGCTCCGGTATCCAGAACGAAGAGTCCCGGCCGGCCGTTCAATGTCACCTCCACCAGATGATGGCCGGTCGCAGCGGTCCGACGAAGCGGGATCGCGGTGAAGCCGAGCAGGCACAAGGCATGATCGACCGTGCCCGACTCGCCCGGCCGATAGACAGGGGCTTCGTCCGGCGTTGGCGAAATTCTGCCGTCGCAGGCGGCGACGAAAACGAGCAAGGCGGACAAAGCAATACGCATATCAGGCAAAAGCGAGCCAGTGCCGCTGGTTCCCTCCGTCGACACAGGCGCTATAGGCGGAGCAACACCGGAGCCTGAGGAAGACGCCATGAAAAGCCGAGCCGCCGTCGCGTTCGAGGCCAAGCAGCCGCTCGAGATCGTCGAGCTCGACCTGGAGGGGCCGAAGTCGGGCGAAGTGCTGGTCGAGATCAAGGCGACGGGGATCTGCCATACCGACGCCTACACGCTCGACGGCCTAGATTCGGAAGGTATTTTCCCATCGATCCTGGGGCACGAAGGAGCGGGAATCGTGCGCGAAGTGGGCGCCGGCGTGACCAGCGTCGCACCCGGCGACCACGTCATCCCGCTCTACACGCCCGAATGCCGCCAGTGTAAATCCTGCCTGTCGCAGAAGACCAATTTGTGCACCGCGATCCGCGCCACCCAGGGCAAAGGCCTGATGCCCGACGGGACCAGCCGCTTCAGCTACAAGGGACGGACCATCCACCATTATATGGGCTGTTCGACCTTCTCGAACTTCACCGTCCTGCCCGAGA
>DAINCA010000153.1:0-4781 GCA_036732645.1 Allosphingosinicella sp. | reverse complement strand
GGAAGCTTGTTCCAGGGTCAGGAACGACTGAAGCTCGTCACCCACTGCCGGCCTCAGTTATCGTTCCAGCGGCACGTCCTTCTGGAATATGCCGCCTATCGACTGATGAATGTCCTGACGCCGCGGAGCTTTCGGGTTCGGCTCGTGCAGGTCGATTACGTCGAAGCGGGGCAAGGCGGCAGCGCCCTCTCCCGTTTGGGCTTCTTCATCGAGGACGTGGACGACGTCGCGCGCAGGAACGGCCTCAAGGAGGTCGAGACCGGCAACGTCGCACTGGCTCAGCTGAGCGCCACCGACACCGCCCGGTTCGCGATGTTCCAGTACATGATCGGCAATCTGGACTGGTCAGCGCAGACCGGGCCATCCGGCGGCCAATGTTGCCACAATGCCAGGCTGCTGGGCCCGGCCCGGGACTCGGCGTCGGGGCTCGTCCCGATCCCTTATGATTTCGACCAATCGGGTATGGTCGATGCGCCTTACGCCGTCGTTCCGCCGCAGCTCAGGCTCCGAAGCGTTCGTGAGCGCCGATATCGCGGATATTGCCAGCACGAGGCAGAGGCGCAGGCCGCTGCCGCCGAGCTACGGGCGGCGAGGCCGTCGCTCGAACGAACGCTCAATGCCCTTCCGGGCGCGGAGGGCGACATCGGTCGCGATGCAGCACGTTATCTTGCGGGTTTCTTCGAAGACGTGGCAGCGCCCGGGAGAGTCTCGGACCGTTTGCTTGGCCATTGCCGCGGATCGGGAGCCGATTAGGAATCGGCCGTCGGATTGCCGATCGCTTCAGTCGGCTCCAGCGGCTCGACTACCTCTTCTGACCTTTCTTTGCGCAGGTATCGACGCGTGCCCCGGCGCGCGCCGTAATCGTTTATCCAGAGGAAGAGGAAGCAGTAATTGAACGCCAAGGAGACGACGATCGCGAGCTCCACGGCGCCGATCCCCGAAGCGAGTCCGATCGCGATCGCGAGCAGGATGAAGAGGACGTCGCCGGGGCTCTTGAGAGCATGGCGGAAACGCACGCCGGCGGCGATCCCCGCAAGCGAGAAGGCCAGAGCCAAAGAGTTGTGCACGACGACGACGATTGCCGTCACTACCAGTGGCAGGACGACGATCGTCTCGACCAGTGACTGATCGTAACCGTCGCGCGCCCGGATCTCCATGTAGGTCCAGCTGACCGGGAGCGCCGCCAGGACGGCGCCCAGGATGGCGGCGAACATCCAGAGGACGCTCGCGCCGAGCCCGCCCACCGGCATGTCGATCGACACCGATCCGAGCAGGCCGCCATCGGGCCGGCGAAGCAGGGTCTCCATCCCTCCGATTGGGAGGAGGGCGCCGACATCGGGATAGACCCAGGCGGCCGCGAGCAGGACGACCGACAGCAAAAGATAATAGAAGGTCAGCCAGTAAAGGAGCTTCGCGCTTCGCATGCCAGCCTCCCGTGGGACGAGGGAGTGTAGGCCGAGAGCAACGGGGCGGGAAGCCCGCCTGGTTGAGTCTCATCTTCAGTGCGTGCTGAGGTTGATTGCACCCCCGCTTCGTGCCCACGCGTGGTGGCCGCTAAAGCCTTGCAAACTCAGCCGGGCGCGCAAAACCCACCCGTAGGCGCCTGAGAAGTCCGAACATAGCCAGGATCCATCCCGCCAACGCGACAAATACCAACGCCTGCGGAAGGGGATCGAGAAAGTTGTAACCCATCGCTCGGTCGAACTGCAGGGTCGAGGTCGTGTACATGCCCAAGGGGAAGATCATGCCCCAGACGGACGGCTCATACCGCACTTGGTCTCGCTTCCACAGATAGCGCCAGAGCATCAGCGCAAAGAGGAAGGGAATCCACCAGCTCGCCACTGCCCAGAAGAAGAAGGTGAAGCCGCGAATGAAGGGCAGAAGTGGCTCGATCATCGGCCAGACCTGAGCGCGCTGGATCAGCATCGAGCCGGCGAGCGCGCTGATCGCCACCGCGCCCATGTTGATCCAATAAGGCGGGCTGAAATCCTCGTGACGCATTGGGACGAAAGTCAGCCGATAGAAGATCAATGGGATGATCGCGAGATAGAGCATCGCGCCAATCAGGAACATGGCGATGACTTGAAACTGGATGGCCTCGGAGGGTGGCGTGCTGGTGTCCAGGACGCTCCTCAGCACTACGACCGACTGGGTAGCGACCGCCGCGATCAGCCAGGCACCGTTGATGCCTTGCGCCAGGGTCGGCTTTCGGGCGCGCACCGTCACGGCGGTGAAGAAAGTGTACATGATCGCAAACCATAGCCCCAGACCGATCCACCACAGTATGCCGCCAATGCCCGTCGCTCCGAGCACGACCACGTTCTGGGTGCCCAGCACGCAGGTACCTGCGATGATCGTGAAGAAGCCAGGCGCACGCTGATGGTCGGAAAGATCGCGCAAGAGCTCCGTCCGGAAACGCGCGGCCCGGATGATCGTCAGCACCCAGAGCGTCACATAGGCCAACCAGTTCACGGCGACGAGCGCCAGTGCGACCGGGCGCATCCCCAGGAACTGGCTGGCGATGGAGACCACGCCCGTTGCCATCACCAGTGCGAAATATCCTGGAAAGAGCGAAGAAGCGCCGCCCAGCACGAATTCGCCGACGTGCGTCCAGGTCACGCCGCGCTGGGTGGGTTCATCGCGATGCACTGCTCAGTTCCGCCCCTCTCGCCGCGCTGGGGAGACAAGCCTCGCAATGACAGGATGCGGTTCCATCGAGGCTCAGCCAGCCTTGCAAAGTGCGGATTTTCCGATTGCAACCTAACAGCCAACTCTAGCCGGTGACAGGCAGCATAATTTGATCTGCCTCATTCGACACGGGGGATGACGCCCTAGCATGCTCGAACGCAGGCCTGAGGGCCGCTGGACATAGAAGGACGATTCATGACGCTTGTGGAAACTTTGGAGCCGCTGAGGCAGCGCAATGTCGGCGAGATCGCCGCCAATTTACCGGGCGCAACCAGCGTCTTTCGGCGCTTCGGGATCGACTTTTGCTGTCATGGCGACGTCCCGCTCGACAAAGCGGCGAGCACAATCGGCATCGACGTCGAGACTCTTGAGGAGGCGCTGTCGGCGCTCGACGGCGTCGAGCCGGCTCGGCTCCCGCAGGGCACAAACGAGCTGATCGACCACATTCTCACCCGCTATCATGAAGTTCATCGGCGCCAGCTGCCCGAACTGATCATGATGTCGCGCAAGGTCGAACAGGTGCATGCCGGCAAGTCCGGCGTGCCCGCCGGACTTGCCGACATGCTCCAGCACGCTCTGGGCGAGCTGGAGGTGCATATGCGGAAGGAGGAGCTGATCCTCTTCCCGGCCATGCGCCGGCAGGGCTCAGGTCAACTGGATGGGCCGATCGCGCAGATGCGCCACGATCATGTGGATCATGGCGAATTGCTGGAGCGCATGGCGGAGGTGACCGGCGACTTCAATGTGCCGGAAGGCGGCTGCGGCACCTGGCGCGCTCTCTATGCGAATGCCGCGCAGTTCAGGGATGATCTCATCGACCACATCCATATTGAGAACAACATTCTCTTTCCGCGCTTCGAAGGCGGAGCCGGGATGTAGTCAGGTCCGAGTGCGTGCTGGCGCCCTGGCGGAGACGGAGGGATTCGAACCCTCGGTAGGGTTAAACACCCTACGGCGGTTTAGCAAACCGCTGGTTTCAGCCACTCACCCACGTCTCCGAGCGCCCGGGAAAGGGGCTATATAGGGGACATTTCCAAGGTTCAACTGGGCTGATCGGACTCGTTCCAGCGCGATATCGACTCGGTTGGCCGCCCGTTCATTGAAGGGCAAGGCCGATCGGAGCTACTCTGCGGCGAGAGCGTGTGGGGACAAGCCAATGTTGAAGAAACTCATGAATCTGGCCGCGGCGGCGGCCTTGGCCGTAACTGCCGGACCGGCATTGGCGCAGATCCAGACCATCGATCCCAACGCGGCCGACGGCTACCAGACCGAGCCCGACTATGGAGCCGAGCCGCAGGGCTGGGACGACAGCGGCTCTCAGACGCCGGCGGCCGACGACCCCGCCTCGTCGGAATGGACGCCCACCGATCAGACCGAAGACACTGTCGGCACGGCGTCGACCGAAACGCCTCCCGGCACCTCCGGCACGGCTAATGCGACGGTTCCTCGCGAGGATGTCTTCAGCGCCGCCGAAGGCGTCTTCGGCCGCGGCGCCGAAGGGCTCGGCGGATTGCTCGAGAACATCCTTCGCGATCAGGGTGAGCCCGTGGCCTATATCTCCGGCCAGGAAGCCGGCGGCGCCTTCGTGTTCGGCGTGCGTTACGGGTCGGGGACGATGCGCCACCAGATCGAGGGCGAACGGGAGGTCTACTGGACCGGCCCCTCGGTCGGATTCGATTTCGGCGCGGACGCCAACAAGGTGTTCGTCCTGGTCTACAACCTCCACGACAGCCAGGACCTGTTCAAGCGTTACCCCGGCGCGGAAGGCCATGCCTACGTGCTCGGCGGCTTCACCGCCCAATATCTTCGGCGCGGCGACGTCGTCCTCATCCCGATCCGGCTCGGCGTCGGTCTTCGGCTCGGCGTGAATGCGGGCTACATGCGTTTCTCGGAGCGCAACCGCTGGCTGCCTTTCTAAGAGCTGCTTGAGGCCCGATCCGAAGCGCAGGATCGCCGTACTCTTCAATGCGAGCTCTGCGCACGGACATTCACCTGCATCTCCCCGACGAGGCGGGCGTTGATCAGGTGTGCCTTCGACGATCATCCGCGCCTTCGATTACCGGCCCAGGGAGCGGCAATTGGTGATCTGGTTC
>DAINCA010000152.1:0-4826 GCA_036732645.1 Allosphingosinicella sp. | reverse complement strand
ACCATCCCGGACTCGCTCATGCCGGTCCGGTTCGGCGAGCGCTCAAGGTTCGGACGATCATGAACGTGCTCGGTCCATGCCTTAACCCGGCCGAACCGCCGGTGCAGCTGCTCGGCGTCGCCAGACCCGATCTGCTTCAGCCAGTGGCGGCGACGCTTGCGGCATTGGGCGTCGAGACGGCCCTGGTCGTGCATGGCGCGGGACTGGACGAGGTCGCGCTCCACGGGCCGACCGACGCCCTCCGACTAAGTCGGGGCCGGATCGAGCCGCTGACCCTGACTCCGGAGCAAGGCGGCTTCACTCGAGCGCCGGTGACAAAGGTCCGCGGCGGCAACGTCGAAGAGAATGGAGAGCGGCTCGCGGCCCTGCTCCGGGGCGAGGGAAACGAGGCCGATCGCCGCATCGTGGCCCTCAACGCCGGCGCCCTGCTGATGACGGCCGGTTTGGCGGAAGACTTCCGCGATGGCGTCAAATTGTCAGAAGCCGTGATCGCGAGCGGCGAGGGTTACCGGCGGCTCAAGCGTTTCGTGGAGGCGACTCATGCCTGAGACGGGACTTCTCGGCGCCATCGTCGAGCGCAAGCGGCGCGATATCTCGGCGCGGCTGGCCGGCTTCACCCTCGACGCACTACGCGGCTCGGCCCCTTCGACCCGGCGGAGCCTTCGCGAGGTTCTGGCTCGGCCCGGTGCCCGCTTCATCATGGAAGTGAAGCGGGCCTCCCCGTCCGGAGGGCGGCTGCGCCAGGCGGACGCCGCATCGATCGCCTCGTCTTACGTTGGGGTGGCGGACGCGGTCAGCGTTCTGACCGATGCGCCTTTCTTCCACGGTGCGCTGGACGACCTCGGCAGGGTTCGGTCGGTCTTCGAAGGGCCGATCCTGGCCAAGGATTTCATCGTCGATCCACGCCAGGTTCCGGAAGCCAGGCGTCACGGCGCCGACGCGGTGCTCGCCATGCTGTCGGTGCTCGAGCCGGCCGAGGTGGCGCAGGTCATCGAGGAGGCCCGGCGGCTTGGAATGGACGTCGTCGTGGAGGTCCACGACGAAGCGCAGGTCGAGCAGGCGCTGCGGCTCGATGCACCGATCATCGGCATCAACAATCGGGACTTGCGAACTCTCGAGGTCGACCTTGCCGTCACTGAGCGGCTGGCCCCCTTGATCCCCGCCGATCGCCTGATCCTGGCGGAATCGGGAATCGGTGAGCGCGCCGACGTCCAGCGTCTGGCGCGTCATGCCGATGCCTTCCTCGTCGGTACGTCCCTGATGCGCGCCACAGACCCCTGTCGCGCCGCACGCTCGCTCGCGTTCGGCCGGGTCAAGGCCTGTGGCCTCACCCGAGCGGGCGACGCCCGCCTCCTTGCTGGCCGCGCGACTCATGGCGGAATGATCTTCGTTCCCGAATCACCCCGCCATGTCACCCGAAAGGCCGCGGTGGCGATCGCGAACGCTGCCCGTGAGAATAAGCTCGCAACGGTGGGCGTGTTCCGCAACGCCAGGCTGATGGACGTGGCCGGGACCACGAAAGAGCTGAACCTCGACGTCGTTCAGCTCCATGGCGAGGAAGACTCCGCATACATCAGCGCGCTTCGCAACCTGTTGGGCCGGGAAACCGAAATGTGGGCGGTGAGCGCCGTTGGTCGCCATGGTCCGCAAAATCGAACCGGGGCCGACCGCACGATCTACGATGCCGAGCATAATGGCCGTTGTGGTGGTACCGGTTTGACCTTCGACTGGAGCCGCATCGGCCGAAGCGAAATGCTCCATGGCGTCGTCGCCGGCGGTCTCTTTGCGGGGAATGCACGCGCCGCGGCCCGACTAGGCGCTTACGCCCTCGACGTGAATTCCGGCATAGAAACGGCACCTGGACGGAAGGACCCGACGAAAATCGACGCCTTTTTTGAAGCCTTGCGCCCATCGAAGCGAACGGCGGCGGCGTCATGCGTCTGAGTGGAAGGTTCGGCAGGTTCGGCGGCGCTTACGTCCCAGAAATCCTGATGCCGGCGCTTGAACAGCTGGAAGCGGCCTTTCTGGACGCTCAGGACGATCCGGCCTTTCGAACGGAGCTGGAGGAACTTCTCGGCCGTTATGCCGGGCGGCCGACGCCGCTTACCTTGTGCCGCAATCTCGGCGGCCGAGCACGGCTCTACCTCAAACGGGAGGACCTGCTTCACGGCGGAGCCCACAAGACCAATCAGGTCCTGGCTCAGGCGCTCCTCGCCCGGCGGATGGGCAAGAAGCGCCTGATCGCCGAGACCGGGGCGGGCCAGCATGGCGTCGCCACTGCCATGGCCGGCGCGTTGTTCGGCCTCGAGACCCGGATCTACATGGGCGCCGACGATGTCGAGCGGCAGCAGCTGAACGTCTTCCGGATGGAGTTGATGGGCGCCGAGGTGATCCCGGTCACCGGCGGCGGCCGGACCCTCAAGGATGCCGTGAACGAGGCACTTCGCGACTGGACGGAAAGCTTCGCCGACACCCATTATCTGTTGGGGACGGTAGCCGGGCCCCATCCTTTTCCACTGATGGTGCGCGAGTTCCAGCGGGTGATCGGCGCCGAGGCCCGGGCCCAGTTGCTTCAGTCCGAGGGGAGGCTGCCCGACGCGGTCATCGCCTGCGTCGGCGGTGGCTCGAACGCGATCGGAATCTTCGCCGACTTCGTCGAAGACGAGGCGGTGAAGCTGATCGGCGTCGAGGCAGCGGGGCGCGGGCTCGACGGCACCGAGCATGGGGCAACCTTGCTTCGTGGCCGGCCAGGGATACTGCACGGCGCCGAAACCTATCTGCTGCAGGATGAAGACGGCCAGATCGACGACACCTGGTCGGTGTCGGCCGGACTGGATTATCCGGCGGTCGGGCCGGAACATGCTTTCCTCAAGGAAAGCAAACGCGCCGAATATGTGGCGGCTACCGATTTCGAAGCGCTCGAAGCCTTTGCCCTGCTGGCCCGGAGCGAAGGGATCGTCTGCGCCTTCGAATCCGCTCATGCCCTCGCTCACGCGCTGAAGCTGGCTGCCGACGCCGAAGACGGAACGATCCTCGTTGTCGGCCTGTCGGGGCGCGGCGACAAGGACATGGCCCAGGCCCAGCGTCTGCTCCGAGACAAATCATGAGCCGTTACGCCATCATGTTCGACCGCCTCGCCCGATCGGGCGAGGGCGCGTTCGGTGCCTTTCTGATGCTCGGCGACCCGGATCTGGAGACCAGCGGCCGGTTGCTCGACGCCGCCGTGGAAGGTGGCGCCGACATGATCGAAGTGGGGATCCCGTTCTCGGATCCGATTGCGGACGGGCCAGTGATCCAGGCGTCGGCGGAGCGCGCTCTCAAGCAGAACGTCCGTCCTGCGGATGCCTTTTCGCTGCTGGCGGATTTCCGCCGGCGCCACCCCCAGATCCCGGTGGGAATCCTGACTTACGCCAACCTCGTGATGGCACGCGGCCGCGACGCCTTCTGCCGTGCTTCGGTGGAAGCGGGCGCGGACAGCCTCCTAGTCGCCGACGTCCCCGTTTTCGAGGCCGAACCGTTCATCGCTGCCGCCCGCGATTCCGGTCTCGATCCGGTCCTGATCGCCGCCGCCAACACGCCTGCGGAAACTTTGCGGAAAATTGCCCGGCTCGGCCGCGGCTACGTCTATTGCGTGGCCCGGGCCGGGGTCACGGGCACCCGTGAGGATGTCGATTTCGATCATCGTGACATGCTCGATGCGCTGGCCGCGGAAGGTGCGCCGCCACCCATATTCGGCTTCGGCATATCGAAACCCGAGCATGTGCGCGCCGCGATCGACGCCGGGGCGGCTGGGGCGATCAGCGGATCGGCGATCATCCGGCAGATCAGCGACGGTCCGGGTTCCGCGGCCGACAGAGTGCGCAGATTCGTCGCCGAGATGAAGATGGCCACCCACAGGCAAAGGCTTCCGTAGCAGGCCTTTCACTCTTTATTTGTCAATTTCCCCGACACTGATCCTGTGTCGAAAATGCTTACACATCCTGCCTTCGAGGTTGCGCCGATGATCACCCATAAAGGGTCGATCTGATGCTGGCCGTCGTCGGCTTCTGGGGCAATCTGCTCGCCGCCGTCTTGTATGGGGTGATGGCCGTGTTCCAGCTCCGCCACTGGAACCATGATCCGCTGAACCGGCCGCTCGTCGGCGCCTTCGCTTTGCTTTCGTGCTGGACGCTCTTCCTGGCCGTGCTGCCCGAATATGCGATGCTTCCCCAACTCGCCGAAGCGGCGCGGAACATCGCCTTTCTGGGTTTCATGTACGGGATCATGCAGAGCGCGGAAGCCGACGGACAGCCCGCTCTGAAGGCGGTCTACGGCTCGGTCGCGGCGGTCGTCGGGCTCCAGATCGTGATCGGCGGCGTGATGGGCGAATATCGGGACGTGCCATTGATGTTCGAAGCGCTGGCGGCGACCAGCCAGATGATCGGATTGACGATCGCCATCGGTGCACTGATCCTCGCTCATAACCTCTATGGACAGGCCTCGCCGGCGTCTCGCGGCGCCTTGCGCTTTCCGATGATCGCGCTGACGGTGATGTGGGCCTACGACCTCCACCTCTACACCGTCGCTTATTTCACGCGCGGCTTCGCCCAGGATCTCTACGCCCTGCGGGGAACCGTGCTGGCACTGCTTGTCCCCTTGTTCGCGCTCGGCATCCTGAACCACTCCACCTGGAAGGTGCAGCTGTCGAGGGCGGCGACGTTCCAGTCGGTCTCGGTGATCGTGATCCTCATTTATCTGATCGTCATGATGTCGGGCGCACGGGCGATGGAGCTGGTGGGCGGCGACTGGGGCCGGGCGGCGCAGTTCGTGATCGTCCTGATGATGAC